>JAUVOA010000255.1 GCA_030599445.1 Atribacterota bacterium
CTGTTTTCCACCGGTACAGATGAACATGGTCAAAAGATTGCTCGTTCAGCAGAAAAGGTAAATTTAACTCCTTTGGAGCTGGCAGATAAGGTGGTATTAAAATTTAAAAATCTCTGGCCTTTGTTAAATATAAAATATGATGATTTTATACGCACAACTGAATCAAGGCATATTAAAGTAGTTCAAGAAATATTTAATAAATTATATGAAAAGGGTGATATTTACAAAGGTGAATATGAGGGTTGGTATTGTGTACCCTGTGAGACGTTTTGGACTGAGACTCAGTTGACGGATGAAACATGTCCTACTTGCGGGAAGAAGATAGAAAAGATAAAAGAAGAAAGTTATTTCTTTAAAATGTCAAAATATCAAGATCAGATATTATCATATTTTGAAAAAAATTCTCAATGCATTCAACCGAAAGCAAGGAGAAATGAAATTATAAGTTTTGTAAAAGGCGGCCTTAAAGACCAAAGCATAACCAGAACAAAAAAAAGCCTAAAGTGGGGCATAGATGTCCCTTTTGACAATAATCATGTAATTTATGTCTGGTATGACGCTTTATTAAATTACATTACAGTAGCAGGATATAATATAGATAATAAAAAATATGAAAAATATTGGCCGGCAGATGTTCATCTTGTTGGAAAAGATATATTGAGATTCCATACCGTTATCTGGTTTACCATGTTAATGGCAGCTGGAATAGAGCCTCCCCGAATGGTTTTTGCTCATGGTTGGTGGACTATAGAGGGAGAAAAAATGTCAAAATCTAAAGGAAATGTAGTAGACCCTTATAAAATGGCAGAGGAATTTGGTGCTGATGCCTTTAGATATTTTTTAATGAGAGAGGTTTCCTTTGGGCAAGATGGTAATTTTTCTAAAGATTTATTAATTAAAAGAATAAATTTTGACTTGGCTAATGATTTGGGGAATTTAGTAAGTAGAACCGTAGCAATGATTACCCAATACTTCAATAAAAAAATTCCTCATCCAGGGATAAAAAAAGAAGAGCACGATGTAGATTTAGAAAACTATGCTTTAAAAACTATAAAAAAGTATTATACTCAAATGAATAATTTAGCTCTAAACGCAGCCTTAGAAACTATCTGGCAATTCATAAGAAGAACTAATAAATATATTGATCAAACAGAGCCCTGGATATTAGGGCGCGATAGTTCACAAAAGGAAAGATTGTCTACTATTCTGTATAATTTGGCTGAATCTATACGCCTATCCACCATTTTAATTTATCCCTTTATGCCGGTAAAAATAAAAGAAATTTGGGAACAGTTAGGATTAGAAAGTGATTTAGAAAAAATAAAGTTGGATGAAGATGCTTCTTGGGGAAAATTACAACCAGGAATTCTGGTTAAGCCGGGGGAAATAATATTTCCCAGGATTGATACAAAAAAGAAGGCCCCAAAAGAGGTAAAAGAAGATAAAGTTAACATCATATCTTACGATGAATTTAAAAAAATTGATTTGAGAGTAGGAAAGATTATTTCTGCTGAAGAAGTAAGCGGAACAGATAAATTACTTAAATTGGAAGTTACTCTGGGAGAGGAAAAAAGAACTATTGTAGCCGGAGTAAAAAAGCATTACTCTGCCAAAGAAATATTGGGGAAGAAAATAGTAATAGTAACTAATTTACAACCTGTAAAGGTTAGAGGAATAGAATCTCAAGGCATGCTTTTAGCCGCAGTTGATAAAGATAATGTAGTTTTATTAACTATAGATAAAGATATAACTGAAGGTAGCAAAATACAATAAATTAAGTTACCACTCCTAAAAAAATACCTAAGGAGGGATATTTATGTCTACTGCAAAAATTAAAGGAGAAAAAGTTGATATGTCAAATTCGCTTAGAGAGAATATTAACAAAAATCTCGGATTAATATTTATAATTTTTATGTGTATCATACTTATCTTATTTATTAACCTGCAGATTAAAGTTAATAACTTGAGTATACAGGCCGAAAAATACATTGAAAATGTTAACTTAAAGAATGAAGAAATAATTAATAAAGTGGAAAACTTAAGCAGACAAACAGAGAAATATATTGAAAGCACAAACCTGCAGAACGAGAAGATAATCAATAAAGTTGAAAATTTATCTAATGAAATAAAACTGTATAGCCAGGTTAAAATAGGTAGAGATCAATTTACAGAAATCTATATGCAATTACAAGAATTAACCGGAATGATTTCAAATGAAGTTAAAAGAGAATATTATATTACAAAAGCAGTAAAGGAAATTTCTAAAAATAATTCTACTTTAGACAGTAAATCTATATATGAGATATCTAAAACTATTTATGAAGAAGCTGTAAAATATAATTTTAATCCTTTATTAATAACTGCCATAATAAAAACAGAAAGCAATTACGATCCCAAAGCCGTTTCAGATTCTTATGCCTATGGATTGTGCCAGGTAAGAAGATTCATTGCTCCGGAGTTAGCGGAAAATATTGGTATTGAATGGGACGGAGCAGAAAAAACATTGTTTAATCCCATTAAAAACATTCAAATCGGAGTATATTATTTATCTATGCTAAATAGGGACTTTAATGATCTTAAGCTTGCTATTATCGCTTATAACCAAGGACCATACAATGTACAAGAACGATTAACCAACAACCAGGAATTACCTGATAATTATGTGAACAGAGTATTCGATTATTATGCTAATTTAAGAGGATTTAGTTTGGAAGAAGTTCAAAACGAGATTAAAGCTACTGATTAAATCAGTCGTTAGCATTTAGTATAGCGTAGAGCGTATACATTTGGTTATATGGTTACTTAGTTACTTAGTTAGCTAGTTAAGAAAACAAATTCAAGATGGAAAATTAATTTTTTTGTTTATAGTTTTTAGACGAGATTGCCGCGCTCCCTATAGTCGCTCGCAATGACATTTTAAACTGGAGAAACGCCTATCCTATAGTTTCATCTTGTATCTTGTGTCTTGTAACTGGTCAACTGGTTAACCGGGTAACTGGATAACCATACTTACGAGAACGATATACGAGATACGATTTTATTCTGGCTCCTGGATTCTGACTTCTTTTCTTTACGCGATACTCGATACGCAATACGCGATACTAGTTTTCTCATTGTAAAGAGTATGTAAAAGTGATATAATCACTAAAAATA
>JAUVOA010000265.1 GCA_030599445.1 Atribacterota bacterium
AAATGCTGTACTATACTCCTTAATTTCATCAAGAATATTCGTGCTTCCTCTGAAGAATGAAGATCTGGTTCAGTAACAACTTCCGCTAAAGGTATCCCACAACGGTTATAATCTACCAGAGAATAAGAGGAGGAAGCAATATCCCTTTCATGAACCAATTTACCAGCATCTTCTTCTATATGAACTCGAGTAATGCCAATTCTACGCCTTTCTTGACTTTCAGGGAGGAATATCTCCATATATCCATTTCTACCTAAAGGAAGGTCATATTGAGATATTTGATACGCCTTGGGTAAATCAGGATAAAAATAATTTTTTCGGTGAAATCTGCTTACTGTATTAATTTCACAATTCAAGGCTAAAGCAATTCTTGTGGCAAATTCTAAAACTTTTTTATTAAGCACTGGTAATGAACCGGGTAAACCTAAACATACCGGACAGGTATTTGTATTAGGCTCTTTACCGATATAATCAGTAATACAATGACAGAACATTTTTGCTTTAGTCATTAATTGGATATGAATTTCTAAACCGATTACTACTTCTTCTTTCATTCTGCTGCCTCCTTATATTTCTCTGGTTCTATCTCTGGTTTTTTCTTTTCTACATTGCTGTGTTTTTCAAAATTATAAGCTGCTCGTAATATAGTTTCTTCGCTAAAATGCTTGCCTATAATTTGTAAACCTATAGGCAGATTACCCTTGTTGTATCCGCAATTAAGAGAAATTGCAGGTATACCAGCTAAATTAATAGGGATAGTATAAATATCAGAGAGATACATAGTCAAAGGATCTGATACCTTCTCCTTCAGCTTGAAAGCAGGTGTAGGTGAAGTAGGAGTAATAAGGATATCGTATTTGCTAAATGCTTTATCAAAATCTTCTTTTACTAGAGTACGAACCTTCTGAGCTTTCAAGTAATAAGCATCATAATAACCTGAGCTTAAAGCATAAGTCCCCAGCATAATCCTTCTTTTTACCTCACTTCCAAAACCCTCACTTCTGGTCTTCTGATACATAGAAGACAGGTCTTTATATTCTTCTTCTCTATAGCCATATTGCACTCCATCATATCGCGCTAAGTTTGAACTTGCTTCTGCAGTAGCAATCAAGTAATAAGTGGGCAGAGAATATTCCGTGTGGGGTAATGATGCATCTTCAATCTTTGCTCCTAATTTTTCAAATATTTTCAAAGCTTTATCCAGGGTATCCTTAACTTCCGGGTCTATTCCTTCGATAAAATACTCCTTGGGAACACCTATTTTTAAACCTTTTATTCCTTCCTGGCAAGATTTTAAATAATCGGGAACTTCTAAATCTGCGGAAGTGGAATCCATATTATCATGTCCGCTTATAACTTTCATTATCAGAGCACAGTCGGTCACATCTTTGGTTATAGACCCTATCTGATCTAAAGACGAGGCATAGGCAACCAAACCGTATCTGGAGACCCTTCCATAAGTTGGTTTTAATCCCACCATTCCGCAGAAAGATGCAGGCTGACGTACAGAACCTCCCGTATCTGTGCCTAAAGCAACAAGGGTCTCATCTGCTGCTACGGCAGCAGTTGAACCACCACTGGAACCACCGGGCACTCTTTCTAAGTCCCAGGGATTATGAGTAGGGCCAAAGGCAGAATTTTCAGTAGATGAACCCATGGCAAACTCATCCATATTGGTTTTTCCTATTATTATTGCTCCCGCTTCCCTTAATTTATTAATTACCGTAGCATTGTAGGGAGGGATAAAACCTTTTAATATTTTAGAACCACAGGTTGTCTCCGTTCCTCGAGTAGCTATAATATCCTTTATGGCAACCGCTACTCCGGCTAAGGGAGGAAGTTTTTCTCCATTTTTCACTTTTATGTCTATTTCTTTGGCTTGCTTTAATGCCTCTTCTTCATTAAGGACCAAAAAAGCTCTAATTAAGCTATCTACTTTATCTATCTGGTTAAAAATATCCTGTATAACTTCATAAGCAGTAATTTTCTTTCTTCTAATTAAGTTTATGACTTCGTGAGCAGTTAATTGGTTTAAGGTCAATTATCTTTCCTCCTCTTGCTTTAATTAAGCTTAGAAATCCACCGTCTATAACGATGGTAATGTAATTTTCACCTTGCCGGTGTCTTGTTGGACAGACAAATCTGTCTAGGTAGGGGTCGGATTTATCCTACCCGCCTATTCACGGGTTCGATGAATCGAGCCCCTACACTTATCATTCCCTCATTCTTCTGTCATTTCCACTCTCTTCTCTGTTATTCCCATTAAAATGGGAATCCATCCTTATTTTACATTCCTGTTTTTTGTTTTATTTTTTGTATTTCTTATCGCTAATCTTGCCCGCAATTGTTCTCCGTACTCCTTAATTTTGAGTTTTGAATTATGGTTTTTCGTTTTAAGCCTTGCGCTTTTCGCTTTACAATATTCATCTATTACATTATTTTAGGAACTTTAAAATACCCTTTTTTAATATACTCAGCGTTGGAAAGGACTTCCTCCTGGGGCAAAGAAGGTTTAACCTCATCTTCATTCAGCAGATTAGGCATGGAAATAACATAAGCAGTAGGTTCAACTCTTTCAGTATCAAGTTCGTTTAATTTTTTAAAATAATCTAAAATTGAATTTAATTGAGAAGTAAATTCTTCTTTTTCTATTTCATTAAATTCTAATTTAGCTAATTTAGCCACATACTCTACTTCTTTTTTAGTAATTATTTTTTCAGTCATAATAACCTCCATAAATTTAGTTAATTGGTTAGTTGGTTAAATAGTTAATTGGTTTAAATAAGAAACTATAAATTTGAAAACTAGCTAACTAAGTAACCAGATAACTAACTAACTATTTTTCTTGATTATTTTTTTAAACTCTTCCTCATTAATTATAGGTACGCCTAATTTTTGGGCTTTTTGGTATTTGGATCCCGGGTCTTCACCGACAACTACATAATCTGTTTTTTTACTTACACTGCTGGTAACTCGGCCTCCTAATTTACTAATTATTTCTATAGCCTGGGTACGGGTAAAATCCTTTAAAATACCGGTTAAGACGAATTGCTTTCCAGCT
>JAUVOA010000120.1 GCA_030599445.1 Atribacterota bacterium
AATAGTAAGCTTTAGTGACTCAGCCATACTATCAAGTCCCGGTCCAACATCTTCTAAATGGTCTTCTCGCACATTGGTGATAACACCGATGGTCGATTTTACCATCTTGTGTTCTGAAACCCATTGTAGTTCCGGGCTAATCGCCATACATTCTACTATTAAAACATCGACATTTCTTTTTTCTGCTTCTTTAAAAATCTTTAGCTGTTCTATAATATTGGGGTTACCTCTTCGTTTAAGAGGGGTTTCCGTTCCATCTTCAAAGATTAACCGAGGCAAAGTGCCGGTGGTTTTGGCGAGCACCTTAAAGCCCGCTTCTCTTAAGCTGGCTGCTATTAAGCGGGTAGTCGTTGATTTTCCCCTGGTCCCATTAATATGTATACGAATAGGAATACTATTCACTCTTTTTTGGTGACTAATTTGTTCGATAATCCCCCAGATTATAAATATTGTACTAAATATAAAAATAATAAACATGTCTTTCCTTCTTTTTCAAGTAAATTCTATCATTTAGTTTCAATATTTTCAAAATAATAATCTACCATCATGATAAATTTGTAAAAACTATTTCAGAAAAGTTGATACAGGTAAAATTTATTATAATTTTGACAAAAGATAAGAATTAATTAGAATAGATATAGCAGTTTTAACTAAAATATTTATTTTTTATAATTGAAGGAAAAAATATTAATGAATAGCTGGATAAAGGGAAAGTTATCACTGATTTACCTTTTTTGGGCGTTAATTATTTTACTCGTTGGATTACTACTGATAGAACAAACTAAATTTATTCAGCCAACTTCTTATTATACTGAACAAATTCAAGCTGCACAACTTATGAAAAGCTCTTTGGAAGCAATTAAAGAAGAACGGTTAAAAAGAGCCATTCCATTAGACGTAGGATTAGACCCCAATCAAACTGGCATTATCGGCAAAGAATATACTCAACTTACTACTACTTTGGGGAATCTTGAGGCAAAAAGAACTAGCACAAATCCTGCTTTTGCTGCTTTATTGGTTAAATATTTTAAAGAAGCTAATTTAAAAAAAGGGGATGTAATTGCCATTGGGGCCAGTGGTTCTTTTCCAGCTTTAATTTTGGCTACCCTTTCTGCTACCAGAGTGTTGGAATTAGAACCACTACTCATCTATTCTGTTGGCTCATCAGAATATGGAGCTAATATTTCCGAATTTACTTTTGTACAGATGTTGGATAGTTTAAATGGAAAAAATATTATACCTTACAAACTACTAGCCATTTCTATGGGGGGATATCTTGACCAGGCTGAGGGAATGTTTTATCCTGATTCACAGGATACTATAAAAAAAATAGTTCAAAATTCTGGTACTTTAGTTATTGATGCGGATAGCATAGAAGAAAACATCCTGCAAAGAATGCAACTTTACAGAGCAGCTTCGAACGGAAAACCGATTAAAGCCTTTGTAAATATCGGTGGTGCTACACCGAACTATGGCGATACCAATGCTTCAATAACTTATCCCAATGGATTAGTTATTAATGGTCCAAAAATTCCCGATCATCCCGAACGAGGTCTAATCTTCGAATATCAAAATTTAGGAATCCCTATTATACATCTATTAAATATCAGAGATTTAGCCGTAAAAAATGGATTACCAATTGACCCTACGCCATTGCCTGAAATAGGAGAAGGGGGAGTGTACTGGCGGATTGCTTATAATAAATATATTATTATTTTCGCAATTGGAATAGAATTTTTATACTTGTTTTGGGTTTTAAAAATAAGACACAAATAAAAGTTATTTTTTCTCCCAGGAAGTTATTTCTTTAAGACGTTCTATTATTGGTAGATGCTGGGTGCAGGCCTCCTCGCATTGTCCGCACTCGATACATTCTTTTGCTCTTGCTCCATGACTTTCTGTTATGCCCCACAAATAACTTTTCTCTTTCATTTCTTTATCGCTGCTGCCAAATATCTGTTTTTCATTGTAAAGCTGCATATAAGAAGGTACCGGAATATCCCGTGGACAGTTGTCACAGTATCCGCAACCGGTACAGGCTGAATTCATATTATTCCCAATTTTTTTTCTGATTCTTTCCAAATCTTTATCATTAAAAGGCACAGCTTTATCAGCAACGCGGCAGGCCATGTCGATATGTTCACGGGTGGTAAAACCATTAAGCACTACTGATATTTGTGGACAGGATATTAAGAATCGCAAAGCTGCTTCTGTGGGGGTCTCTCCATCTGAAGCCAAAAAAGAAAGCTCTTTTTCGTGAGTGGGTATGGCTCCTCCGAACAAAGGATTCATGGCAACCACGCCATAACCCCTTTTATAGGCAGCCATAACTCCGTCCCAGCGATAGGGGAAATTTAAGATATTAATTCCTAAAAGCACGCCTTCCATCTTGCCATCCTCTAAGATATGTTTAATTTCTGATCCCGGCTGATGTGAAGAAAAGACAATATGATCAATCAATCCTTCCTCTTTACATTCCAGGAGACCTTCATATTGTCCCCCAGGTTTCATGGCTAATTCATAATGTTCCATCTTAAGGAGGCGCCAGATGTGGTAAAAATGAATTTTAGGGATACCTAATCGATCTAAAGATTTTTTTACCGCTTCTTTTGCTTTTTTTGCAGTATTAAAATCTTTAGGAGTGCCTTTGGTGGAAATATAGAAGTCTTCAGGCATATTCTTAAAGGCAATACCGAAAATATCCTCACTCCGATCTTTACAATAATAAGGAGCGGTATCGAAATAGCTGATTCCTTTAGCACTTGCATAACGAAGAAGTTCGGCATTTTCTTCTTTGCTCTTGGAAATATCGAATCGCATTCCACCAAAACCTACTGCAGAAACTTTTTTCCCGGTCTTTCCATATTTCTTATAAATCATATTTTTATCCTTTTCGTCTTTATTGTTTTAAAAAAATTTTATCACCTTCTCTTAATAATTTCAAAGTAATATTTTAAGGACAGTCTTCTTCTACTATGAAATACGAAAACTTTAGCAGAGTTTATAATTTTTGAATAAATTTGAAAAAATTTATAAAACCATTTATTCTAATAAAAAAAGACCAGAATCACCACGCTCCATGCGATTGCTCACAAGGATATGATTATAGTGTATAATTATTCTAACATTTAGGAAGTAGGGGCGTCTTGCAATACGCCCCTACCATGATCGTAAGACTGATCGACCGGCTAAATAAAGGTTTCATAATGATTAAAAAAGAGAAAAACCGTAAATTCAATTTAAAAATTAAATCAAAAAATATAGACCCGGCAGCTTTATTTATAATAAAGAGATTAAATGATTCAAACTATGAGGCCTTAGTGGTAGGAGGATGTATCCGCAATCTGATAATGGGAAAAGAAGCCCATGATTGGGATATAACTACCAAGGCTACACCAGAGGAAATTTCCGGAGTTTTTAAAGAGTTTAAAGTTATTCCGGTGGGTAAAAAATTTGGAACGGTTACTGCAGTTATAGAGCATACTAATTATGAAGTGAGTACTTTTAAAAAAAATAAATCAGTACAAACACCAAATTTATTTGAAGATTTAAGACATAGAGATTTTACCATTAATGCTTTAGCCTGGAAAGATGGAGAGGGAGTAATCGATTATTTTAACGGATTAGAGGACATTAAGCAAAAGATAATAAGGGGAGTGGAAAACCCTTGCAAGCGAATAGAAGAAGACCCCTTGAGGATGCTGAGAGCTGTGAGGTTGGCTTGTGAGCTCGATTTTAAAATAGATAAAGCTACCCTCCAGGCGATAGAAGAAAATAGTACGCTGACTAAAAAAGTAAGCCCTGAGAGGATTAGGGACGAATTTACCAAAATATTGCTGAGCAACTATCCCCGAAGAGGATTTATATTATTGCATCGGCTGGGGCTGTTAAGATTTATTATACCTGAATTGCAAAAGTGTGCGGGAATTTATAGAGAAAATTTTCGCGAGGGTGAGGATTTATTGGAACAAATTTTAGATATGGCGGCCAGCCTGCCACCAGATTTAAATTTGCGGTTATCGGTTCTATTGTATAATATAAAGAGCACATCCCACTTAGATGAAAAAAAAGAAGCTATTGTTAAAATATTGAAGCGGATAAAATTTAAGAATGCGGTGATTAAAAAAGTAACTGTTCTAACTAAAGAAAATTGGCAAGCCCTTAATTTTTCTAAAAAAATAAATATAAGACAGCTTGCCTCCAGAATAGGCATAGAGAATTTAGAAGATGCCTGGGAATTAAAGAAAGTTCTTATCAAGGGAAGCCGTAGCTCTGAAAGATTTAAGTTAGATGAAATCGAAAGAGCAGAAAATAATACAAGAGAAACCCTGCAGGAAAGACCACCCGTATCCCTTAAAGATTTAGCCGTAAACGGCAAGGATCTAATTGAATTAGGGTGTAAGGAAGGGAAAGAATTGGGGAAAATTCTAAAAAAGCTTTTGGAAATAATTATAGATAGGCCAGAATTAAATAAAAAGAAAATATTGGTCAAACTACTTATAGAAAATGAAGAGAACGATCGATAATTAAGAGGGTCTAATTTATTTCATAAAAATACCATGCTTATCATACAAAAATTACACCATGGATAAAATTGCCTAAATTTTTTTAAAAGGTTTAAAACATAAAATAACCCGAAGAAGATGCGTAAATTTGCGCTGATGTTCTCATTACTGCCAACTAAAGTAGATATCGATGATCATAATGTAATGAGACAATTGATTTCGTATAAAAATCCATGGCTTTGGTTAAAAAAGCAAGTAAAAATTGTATTAAAATCATTAATACAAGGAGAGAAACTATAATGAAAAAAGTAAAGTTAGGAATTATTGGTTGCGGAATTGCTGCTCAAAATTTACATTGGCCTGTATTACAAAAACTAAAAGATGAATTCGAAATTACAGCTATTTGTAATCATACTGAAAAAAAGGCCAAAGATTTTTCTAAAATATTGGGTGGGGTACCCTATGTTCTTGATTATCACGATCTTCTACAAAGATCTGATGTAGAAGCGGTAGATATAGTTCTTCCCATTCAGCTTAATTATCAAGTTACTAAGGATGCCTTAGAAGCAGGTAAACATGTAATAGTGGAAAAGCCTTTAGCTGCTAATTTGTCAGAAGCTAAAATGATGTTAGATTTTGAAGATAAATATTCCCTGGTTATGATGGTAGCTGAAAATTACCGTTATCGCTCCATCTTTCACCGGGTTAAAAATTATTTACATCAAGGTAAAATTGGAGAGCCTTATGCGGTATTTTGGAATGGGTTTACTCTAAATACTTTGAAGAATAATAAATATGCTCAAACTAAATGGCGTAGAAATCACCAATATAAAGGAGGATTTGTTACTGATGCAGGAATTCATTATATAGCAGCCTTGAGAGATATGTTCGG
>JAUVOA010000198.1 GCA_030599445.1 Atribacterota bacterium
AACGAATAAAGATATTATTATGCACCGAGGAGAGTTTCTCTAAATTTTTTAAAATGATCTCATTAGATACCCCGGTATATTTTTTGTGCCTTTCATTATCTATCAATTTTAAGTCATAGAGAAATAAGTCTACTTTGGAGTGTATTCTATTTAAAATTTCCCAGGAAATATATCCGGAGGTATCGACTGCGGTATGAATTTTCTTTTCTTGACAACAATTAAGGAGACCCTCTAAAAATTCAGATTGCTCCAAGGGTTCTCCCCCGGAGAAGGTTACTCCACCTCCAGATTCCTCATAAAATATCAAATCTTTCTCTATCTCTTTTATAACCTCTTCGGTGGTTAGTTTTTCCCCTATCATTTCCCGGGCTAGAGCTGGGCATTTTTCTATACACTTTCCGCAAAGAATGCATTTCTCTTTTTCAGTAACCGGAATACCATTTTTTATCTGAATAGCATCGGAAGGACAAATCGTAGAACATGCTCCGCAGCCTATACATCTATCTCCCCAAAATATCATTTCCTGCCTGCTTAACTGACTTTCAGGATTTTGACACCACCAGCAATTAAGCGAACATCCTTTTAAAAAGACTGTGGTTCGAATTCCAGGTCCATCATGAATCGAATATCTTTGAATATTAAAAACTGTTCCTGTAGTCATAAGAAAAGACTTTATCAAATCACCGTCCCCTGTCATGCATTATAAGAGTTGAATGATATTTTGAGCGATTTTTTCAGGAGTAAAACCAAAGAAATCAGCTAATTGCTGAGCCGGAGCACTCTTACCAAAAGACTTCATAAATACCGTGTAATAGGAATCGTTTAATAACTGATACCAGCCCTGTCCGATATTAGCTTCAATCACTATCCGAAGTGCGTTTTTGGGTCCCAGGACCTCTTCTATATATTTTTTCTCCTGTCTTAAAAATTCTTCTCTGTCCGGAATAGATACCACCCGACTGGTAATACCGCTTACTTTTAAGATAAGGTTTACTTTTACGGCTATCGAAACTTCGCTACCGCTGGCCATTAATACTACCTGGGGCGCCTCTTTTTCTTTATGGGATATCACATAGCCACCCCGAGAGAATTCTTTTGTACCGCGATACTTTTCCAGATGAGGTAAATTCTGTCGAGATAAAACCAGAGCAGTAGGACCTTCTGTCCTTTTCAAAACTTCCTTCCAGGCTAATTTGGTCTCTTCTTCATCTGCAGGTCTGATGACTTTTAAACCGGGTATAAGCCTTAAAGATTCAAGCTGCTCCACCGGCTGATGAGTGGGGCCATCTTCTCCTACCATTATAGAATCATGGGTAAAAATATAGATTACCGGGAGTCCCATTAAGGCAGCCACTCTAATAGCCGGACGCATATAATCAGAAAAGACAAAAAAGGTAGAACAATAAGGTCTAAACCCTTTGTGTGCCGCTATTCCATTAACAATTGCTCCCATAGCATGTTCCCTAACTCCAAATCTTAGGTTTCTACCTATAAAATTGTTTTTTTGAACTTCTCCATAGTTATTAAGATATGCTTTGGTAGAAGGAGATAAATCAGCTGAACCTCCGATAAGATAAGGAATTTTATCAGCAAGTTTATTTAAGATTATTGATGAAGCCACTCGGGTAGCTACCGGAGATTTTATTTTTAGGCTTTCCAGTTCTAAATCCTGAGGAATAACTAAATTTAACGCCTTATCCCATTGTACTTTGAGTTCTGGATATGTTTGAGCCCATTGGGTAAATTTACTTTCCCATTCTTCTCTCTGCTTAATAAGCTGTTTTTTTCTATCTTCAAAAAATTCTTTAACCTCAGATGAAACGTAAAATTTCTCCTCCAGAGGTAATCCTAAATTTTTCTTTAGACCTTTTACTTCTTCTTCTCCTAAGGGTGCGCCATGACTGGTGCTGGAATCCTGCTTGGTAGGGGCACCATAACCAATATGGGTTTTAGCTATAATTAAAGTGGGTTTATCTTCGGTCTCTTTAGCTTTAATAATAGCTGCTTTAAATTCTTCAATGCTATGACCGTTAATATGGTCAATTACTTTCCAGTTATAAGCCCTAAATCTATCAGCTACCGATTCGGTAAAAGTTACCCGGGTCTCTCCGGCAAGACAAATACTATTATCATCATAGATAGCGATTAATTTTCCCAGACCCAGGTGTCCGGCCAGTGAGGCGGCTTCAGAAGTAATGCCCTCCATCATACAGCCATCACTTAAAAGAGCATAGGTATAGTGGTCAACAATTTTATAATCCTCAGTATTAAACCTGGTCGCTAACATCTTTTCTGCCAAAGCCATCCCCACAACATTGGCAAAACCCTGTCCTAAAGGTCCGGTAGTAACTTCTACCCCGGGGGTCTCTTTATATTCAGGATGACCGGGAGTTTTAGAATTAAACTGTCTAAATTTTTTTAAATCCTCGCGGGAAAGGTTATATCCCGAAAGATGTAACAGAGAATATAACCAGGCTGAACCATGTCCGGCAGACAAAACAAAACGATCTCGATCCGGCCAATCCGGCACAGAAGAATCGTATTTTAATGCATCTCCAAAGAGAACTGCTCCAATTTCTGCACAACCCAAAGGTAATCCCGGGTGGCCTGACTTAGCAGTCTCTACCATATCTACAGCTAATCCTCTTACTATATTGGCAATTTTATTAAACAACTTAGAAATTCCTCCTTCTTTTCTAAATACTGATAATTAATATTTTACATTTATTTTTTTTTATTTACAAACATTTTTCATTTTTATATTTTATCACCAGTGTAAACTTTGTGGAGGCAATTAGATAAAAAAAGTTATGCTTACGTCTTTTCTCTACTTTCCCTTAATTTATTTTCTTTTTCTTTCTTAACGCGATACTCGATACTATATTAATAATAAGTGTTGACAAGATGTATATATAGGTGTATATTTAATATGTACAATAAATATGTACAATAAGATTTTTAAAAGAAAAAGATCTTAATGATAGGTGAGTAAAAATGAAAAGAATAAATATAAACTTCTCGGATAATTTATTATATGAAATAAAAAGAACCAGCAAAGAATTAAATATGAATTTGAGTGAATTTGTCCGGGAAGCAACTGAAGTATATTCCAGTAAAATAAAAGAGGAAAAACTTAAAAAAGAGTTAGCTGAAGGATATAAAGCAAAGGCTAAACTAAATCTTAAAATATGTGAAGATTATAGATATATCGATGGAGAAAATATTTAACATATGGATATTAAAAGAGGAGATATTGTTTTAGTAGATTTAGAACCTGTTAAAGGCTCAGAAACCGGTAAAATAAGACCTTGTGTTATAATTCAGAATGATATTGGAAATAAATTTTCCTCAACAACTATTGTGGCAATTGTAACCAGCCAAAAAGAAATCTCTAAAGAATATCCTACAGATGTATGGGTAGAGAAAAATAAAGGCGGTTTAAATTTAGATAGTATTATTCAAGGTGATCAAATAAGAACCATATCAAAAGAACGAATAGTTAAAAGACTTGGGCATTTTGAGGACGGAGTTATGAATAAAGCAAATAAAGCATTAAAGATTAGTCTGGGATTGTAGAGGAGGATACACTCTTATTAAGAACATATAGCAATAAACCTTTCTCAACGGTAATAATAGCTTTTTCCTGCTCAATTATATTACTAATTCCCCTGGTCTTATATCTTAATAGGCTTCCTGATTCGAGCAAATATTTACATCCCGTTACAGTTACACCGGTAACCTCTTCATCTAAGGGAATTAAAGAAAGCCCGGCACCTATTTTTTGAAAAAACACTTTTTCTCTATCTATTATCCCCATTTCCAGCCCTGGTTC
>JAUVOA010000024.1 GCA_030599445.1 Atribacterota bacterium
TGTCCCATTGAGACTCCTGAAGGCCCTAATATTGGATTAATAGGGTCACTTTGTATCTATGCAAGAGTGAATGAATTAGGATTCATTGAAACACCATATTTTAGAGTGATAGACGGGAAAATAATTAATGAGATCGTTTACCTTTCAGCTGATGAGGAAGATAAATATAGAATTGCTCAAATAAATATAAAAATAGATAAGGATAACAAAATTTCACAAGACGATGTACCTTGCAGATTTAGAGGAGACATTATCGAGTGTCTGCCAGATGAAATAGATTTTATTGATGTATCTCCCAAACAGATTGCCAGCATTTCAGCAAGTTTAATACCCTTTTTAGAGCACGATGATGCAAATAGAGCCTTAATGGGTACTAATATGCAGAGACAGTCCGTACCTTTAATAAAACCCGAAGTTCCTTTAGTGGGAACAGGAATGGAAAATAAAGTTGCCGTCGACTCGGGTGCAGTCCTTATTTCCCAAGATGATGGCTTAGTGAAAGAAGTAAGTGCAGACAAAATAATTATTGAAAATACGGATAATATCCAAAAAGAATATATTTTAAAAAAATTCGTTCGTTCTAATCAAGGAACTTGTATAAATCAGATACCTTTAATGGAAGAAGGGATGATAGTAAAGAAGGGAGATGTGCTTGCCGATGGTCCCTTAACTTCTAAAGGTCATCTTTCTTTAGGCAGAAATATTTTAATAGCTTATATGCCTTGGGAAGGCTATAATTTTGAGGATGCTATCTTAGTTAGTGAGAAATTAGTTAGAGAAGATACTTTCACCTCTATTCATATTTCTGAACAGGAGTGTGAAGCACGGGATACTAAATTAGGATCAGAAGAAATAACTTGTGATATCCCCAATATCGGGGAAGGCAGCCTATCTAATTTAGACGAAAGAGGAATAGTTCGAATTGGAGCAGAGATGGAATCAGGTGATATTTTAGTAGGAAAAGTAACTCCTAAAGGTGAAACTGATTTAGGACCGGAGGAAAGATTATTGAGAGCAATTTTTGGGGAAAAAGCTCGAGAAATAAGAGATACTTCTCTCCGGGTTCCCCATGGTGAAAAAGGTAAGGTGATAGATGTAAAAGTATTTTCCAGGGAAAATAATGACGAACTTCCCCCAGGAGTAAATCAATTAGTCAAAGTTTTTATTGCCCAAAAAAGAAAGATTTCAGAAGGAGATAAGATTTCAGGAAGACATGGAAACAAAGGAGTTATTGCTAAAATTTTACCGGAGGCTGATATGCCTTTTATGTCAGATGGTACGCCAATAGAAATAGTATTGAATCCTTTGGGAGTCCCCTCTCGGATGAATGTAGGGCAAATTTTAGAAGTACATTTAGGCTGGGTAGCTAAAACTTTAGGTCTTAGAGTCATAACTCCTATTTTTAACGGAGCAAGAGAAGAAGAAATTGAACGATCCTTATCAGAAGCAGGCTTGCCCAAAGATGGCAAAATAATTCTTTATGATGGTAGAACAGGCAGACCATTTGACCTAAAGGTTACGGTAGGTTACAGCTATATTTTAAAATTAGCGCATTTAGTAGCTGATAAAATCCACGCTCGTTCTACCGGTCCATACTCTTTGGTTACTCAACAGCCTTTAGGGGGTAAAGCACAATTTGGAGGTCAAAGATTTGGTGAAATGGAAGTTTGGGCTTTAGAAGGATATGGAGCAGCTTACAATCTTCAGGAGCTTTTAACTATTAAATCAGATGATGTGTTGGGAAGAATTAAAACTTATGAAGCCATTGTTAAGGGTGAAGGTATTCCTGTACCCGGCATGCCAGAATCATTTAAAGTTTTAATTAAAGAATTGCGAAGTTTAAGTTTAGATATACAAATTTTAAATGCTCAAGGCAAAGAGGTAGATGTTAGAGAGGATATCGATTCAAAAGACGAATTTAATGAAAATTTGATGAAAGAAATAAACTAAATTAGTATATAGTGAATGTGAATAGTATTTAGTAATAAAATGAAAAATTAAAAACGCAAAACTATTTTGTATCTCGTATCTCGTGAATCGTATCTCGTATTCTAATGTATATAATTAGTTAGCTGGTTACCGGTTATCTAGTTAAAGAATTAATACCGGGTCGGCGTAGAGGCACGGCGTGCCGTGTCTTCTTGTGCTTTGGGCACGATATATCGCATCTTCACTCCTGAATTAATTATCTTAACGCAATACGCAATACGATATACTAACGACTATAATAGGAGGTAATCATATTGACAATTTTAAAGAGTTTTAGCTCGATCAAAATCGGACTGGCTTCACCAGAGCAAGTAAAAAAATGGTCTCATGGCGAAGTTAAAAAACCAGAAACTATCAATTATAGAACTTTAAAACCAGAGAAAGATGGTTTGTTCTGCGAAAGAATATTCGGACCAGTTAAAGATTGGGAATGTAGTTGTGGAAAGTACAAAAGGATAAGATATAAAGGTGTAATTTGCGATAGATGTGGAGTTGAAGTTACCAAATCTATCACCCGAAGGGAAAGAATGGGGCACATTAAATTAGCTTCCCCTGTTTCTCATGTTTGGTATTTTAAAGCCATACCTAGTCCTTTATCTCTACTTTTAGATATGCCTCCTCGTAATTTAGAAAAGATTTTATACTTTGCTCCAGACCGAAGAAGAGAACAGTTATTCGAGGTTATTGAGAGTAACGGGACAGGTTTGGAAAAAGGAGATATAATTTTAGAGGTAGAGTACCGTATTCACAAGAAATATAACGAAAAGTTAAAAGCCGAACCGGTTTATAATATTAATAAAGTAAAAATATTTTCTCATAAAATAGGTGATGTAATTTCGGAGGAAGAGGATAAGGATCTGCAGAAATTATTTGGTAAAATATTCTATCAAAAGGAATCATTATTATCCATAGAAAAAGA
Organism: Atribacterota bacterium; assembly: GCA_030599445.1. Lineage (GTDB taxonomy): Bacteria > Atribacterota > Phoenicimicrobiia > Phoenicimicrobiales > Phoenicimicrobiaceae > Sediminicultor. Next base: position 2,909 of record JAUVOA010000024.1, read on the forward strand.
GGAAGAATCTGAAATCGAAGAAGAAAAAAAAGAGGTTGAAGAAGGGATTAAAGAAGAAGTTGAAGAAGAAGAGGTAGAAAATAAGGAGACCCAATATCGAATTACTAAAATTGATGGCTTGATTTCTGAAACTAACTTAAAGAGATTAGAGGAAGAAAAAAATTTACCCTTGCGGGCAAAATTAGCTACTCAAAATATTGAAGAATCTTGTTATATAGTGATACATCCTGGTAACACTCCTTACAAAATAGGAGAAATAATTTTAGAAATAGAAAAACTTCTTTTAAGCAATTATGATCCCGAATTTAAAGCTGGAATAGGAGCGGAAGCAATTAAAGGATTATTGGAAGAAGTGGCTTTAGATAAATTAACCCTGGAACTTCGCGAAGAATTAAAAAAAACTAGTGGCCAAAAAACAAAAAAGATTATTAAAAGATTGCAGATAGTCGAGGCATTTCGTAAATCTAATTGCAAACCTGGATGGATGATATTAGAAACAATTCCAGTTATTCCTCCAGATTTAAGGCCTATGGTGCAATTGGAGGGAGGACGTTTTGCTACTTCAGATTTAAATGACCTGTATAGGAGGGTTATAAATCGGAATAATAGATTAAAAAGATTATTAGAATTAGGGGCACCGGAAATTATCATTAAAAATGAAAAGCGGATGTTACAGGAAGCGGTTGATGCTTTAATAGACAATGGCAGGAGAGGGCGAGCAGTACTTGGTGCAGGGAATAGACCCCTAAAATCGTTAAGTGATATGCTAAAAGGTAAGAAAGGTAGATTTAGACAGAACCTTTTAGGTAAAAGAGTAGATTATTCAGGAAGATCGGTAATTGTAGCAGGTCCTAATTTAAAATTTTACCAATGCGGATTACCTAAAAAAATGGCTTTGGAGCTGTTCAAGCCATATGTAATGAGAGAATTGGTAGCTAAGGATTTGGCTCATAATATCAAAACTGCCAAAAAAATAGTAGAGAAAGGCAAGCCAGAAGTCTGGAGTATATTAAAAGATATTGTAGAAGATCATCCTATCTTACTAAATCGGGCACCAACATTACATCGTTTAGGTATTCAAGCTTTTAAACCTGTTTTGGTGGAAGGAAATGCAATTCAGATTCATCCTTTAGTTTGCGCAGCTTTTAATGCAGACTTTGACGGCGATCAGATGGCAGTTCATGTTCCTCTTTCGCCGGAGGCTCAAGCTGAAGCAGAAATTTTAATGCTATCTTCGAATAATATACTCTCTCCAGCCAATGGCTTACCCATAGCTTTGCCTAGCCAGGATATTATTTTAGGTTGTTATTATCTTACTATGCGGGAAAGTGCGCAGAAGGGTGAGGGTAAAATTTTTGGTAATCCCAATGAGGTAATAAGGGCTTATGAGAGTAGTTTTATAGACTTACATGCCAAAATTAAATACAAAATACACGATTCCTTAAAAGGCACAACAGCCGGTAGAATTATTTTTAACGAAATTTTCCCTGATGACATGGATTTTATCAATTTAACTATAACTAAAAAATCCTTAGAAAAGATTATTTCTTTTGTTTACCGAAAATATGGGAAAGAAAGAACTGTTGATATTTTAGATAAGATTAAAAAATTAGGCTTTAGTTTTGCTACCTCTTCAGGAATTTCTATAGGTGTGGTAGATTTAGAAATACCTTCCCAAAAAGGTAAAATATTAGAAGTAACTGAAAGGGAAGTAGATAGGATTCAAGAACAATATAATTACGGATTAATTATGGAGGATGAGAGAGAACAGAAAATTGTAAACGCCTGGACGAAAGCTGCTGATGACGTAGTTGATGCTATTTTAAAGAATTTAAGCAAATTTAATCCTTTATATATTATGGCCGATTCCGGAGCTCGAGGAAGTAAACGTCAAATTGGACAGTTAGCTGGAATGAGGGGTTTAATGGCCGATCCTTCGGGAAAGATTATTGAATTCCCTATTAGATCTAATTTTAGAGACGGTTTGTCAGTATTAGAATATTTTATTTCTACCCATGGAGCTCGAAAAGGATTAGCGGACACTGCTCTGAGAACTTCAAAATCAGGATATTTAACCAGAAGATTGGTTGATGTAGCTCAAGATGCAATTATCAGAGAAGAAGACTGTAGCACATCTGATGGAATAATTATCAGGGTATTTCAAGATGATAGTACTGTAATCGAGACTTTAGAAGAAAGGTTAGTAGGCCGGATAACTCAAGAAGAGGTAATAGACCCCAAAACCGGCAAAGTGTTAGTTGAATTAGGGGAAGAAATTGACGAAAAAAGCGCTAAAAAGATTTCGGAAGCGGGGATAAAAGAGGTTAAAGTTAGATCGGTTTTAACCTGCAGAGCAGAACATGGAATATGTGCTAAATGTTATGGTAAAGATATGGCTACTGGAAAATTAGCAAATATCGGGGAAGCTGTAGGAGTTATCGCGGCTCAATCTATTGGAGAACCAGGAACACAATTAACTTTAAGAACTTTTCATACTGGAGGGGTCAAAATAAGCGGTGAAGATATTACCTTAGGACTTCCACGGGTAGAGCAACTTTTTGAGGTAAGAAAGCCCAAAAAACAGGCAGTAATTAGTGAGATAAATGGAATAGTGGAGGAAATTATCACTGAAAACAATAACAAGAAGCAGGTAGTAATTAATCCTGAAACATCAAAAGAAAATAAAGACACCGTTGAAGAAAAGAAAAAAATCTATAATATTTCCCCTGATTTAAGATTAATAGTAGAAAAAGGACAAAAGATTAGGGCTGGAGAAAGATTGACTGTTGGATTTATTGATCCCCATGATATTTTAAAGATTCAGGGAATTAAGGCAGTTCAAGAATACTTATTAAAAGAAATACAAGCAGTATATAGATCGCAAGGAGTTAAAATTAATGATAAACATATCGAAACAATAATTCGCCAAATTGCTCGATTAAACATGATTTATGTCAGATCAGCACGTGATTCTGAGTTACTATCCGGAGAATTAGTATATGTATCAGATTTTGAAAAGGCCAATGAAAAAGTAGTACAAGAGAATAAAGAGATTAATAAGAAGAATAGAGAATTATTAGAAAACAAAAAAGCTATTTCTTCATTAGTAGACGTTAAAACGGGAGAGGTAATAGTTAAAGAAGGAGAAGTTCTTACTAATAAAGTGATACCTAAAATTGAAACCAGCGATTTTACCACTTTAATAGTTGAGGATCAAAAAAATAAGCAATATACCATTGTCAAGGGAGAAAATTCCTTTATAGAAAGAATAACCGGTAATATTTTAGTCGGTGGAACTGAAGATAATATTCAAGAAGAAAACACTAAAACAGGCAATCTAAGTGATTCTAAAATAAAACTCAACGAGATTATAAGCAAAGAAATAGGAGTAGATATTACTAATAGTGATATTAGAATAATAAGTTGTGCAAAACCAGATATTTACGAAAAGATAGAAGACAGAATTACTGCCGAAGATATTATTGATCCGGAAGATTCTCAAGTTTTAGTAAGTGCGAACAAGCAACTTACTTCTTCAGAGGTGGATAAGATCATAAAAGCTAAGGTAGATAGAATAAAGGTATGGGAAGAAATTAAGGAGATATCAGTAAGAGACGGACTGATTAAATCGATTAAAGATGAAATTATTGGCCAACCCCTTGGTGAAGATATTAAAGATCCAGTAAGCGGAAACGTTATTGCAGATAAGGATCAAATAATAAGTAAAAATTTAATTAAAAAAATATTATTGTATAAATTAAGTGATCTACCATTGGAAGATGGAAGATATTTTTCTTTAGAAGGCAGAACCTTAGAATTCCTTTACAACAACGCAGTAGGTAAAATTACTGCTTTAGATATTTTGGATCCGGAAACAGGTGAAGTTATAATTAATGGAGGTAAAAAGATAACCAGGGAGCATGCTACAGAAATTTGCAATAGACATTTGGATTTGGTAAAAGTAAGGGCAAATAATAAGATCGCATGCATTAGTATAATTGTAAATGTAGGATTTATTAGAAGGGAGAAGATTGTAGCAGTAGGAATGCCCATAATTCAAGGCATTACCCAAGCTTCCCTTTCTACTGAAAGTTTTCTATCTGCTGCATCATTTCAAAGAACTACTCATGTTTTAACCAACGCTTCTATTAAGGGGAAGGTAGATAAACTCTATGGGTTAAAGGAAAATGTTATTATTGGCAATATTATCCCCGCAGGAACAGGTTTAGATAAATACCGAGAAATAGAAATTGATTACTCACATGAGGAAGAAGAAAAAGTGGAAGAATTATTTAAAAAGGCAGAAGGAGAGCAGAAAAAAAAGGAGATAGATATATTTAAAGAGGAAGATGAAGGCAATAAAGAGAAAATGTCAAACCACACAACAGATCAAGAATCGAAGCTTAATTCGGAAAACGAGGAAACAAAAGATAAAAAATCTATTGATAATAGTTGACATCAAATACTGATGCTGTTAGAATATAAAAGTATTTTTATTTATAAGATGTTGATAAATTTAGACAAAGGAAGGTAAGATATGCCTACCATAAATCAATTAGTAAGAAAAGGTAGAAAAAAGATCTTTAAAAAATCTGATACGCCGGCTTTACAAGGCAGTCCATTAAAAAGAGGAGTATGTACCAGAGTTTGGACTATAACTCCTAAAAAACCTAATTCCGCTTTGAGAAAAGTTACCCGAGTAAGATTAACTAACAATATGGAGGTTACTGCTTATATTCCCGGAATAGGGCATAATCTTCAAGAACATTCAATTGTTCTCTTAAGAGGTGGGAGGGTAAAAGATTTACCAGGAGTTAGATATCATATTGTCAGAGGAGTTATGGATACTACTGGAGTAGAAAATAGAATGCAAGGGCGTTCAAGATATGGATCTAAAAGACCAAAGAAGACAAGTAAGTAATAAGCATTTAGTTATCTAGTTATTTGGTTACCTGGTTAACCAATTTGTTAGCCAATCAAACCAGTTAACTAAGTAACCAGCTAACCAATTAACCATTTAATTAAATACTGATTTAAAAAGATAGAGGTGGTAAATAATGTCCAGGAGAAGAAGGGCGGTAAAGAGAATAAATGCACCAGATCCTGTATATCATGATAAAAATATAGCAACTTTTATAAACAAGTTAATGTATGCTGGCAAAAAAAGTAAAGCGGAAGCAATTTTTTACAGGGCTTTAGAAATGGCTGCTAAAAAGACAAAAAAGGAACCATTAGAAGTGTTTAATCAAGCCTTACAGAATGTTATGCCTGTATTAGAAGTGAAATCAAGGAGAGTTGGAGGAGCAAGTTATCAGATCCCGATTGAAGTAAGTCCAGATAGAAGAATGACTTTGGGAATGAGATGGATAATTAACTTTGCCAGAAAAAGAACAGGTAAACCGATGCATGAAAAATTATCCTTAGAGTTAGCAGATGCAGTAAATAGTGTTGGAGCAGCTGTTAAAAAGAAAGAAGATACGCATAAAATGGCAGAAGCAAATAAAGCATTTGCACATTACAGGTGGTAAATAAAATAGTCGTTAGTATATAGCATGGCGTAGAGCGGGTAGCGTTTAGCGTATAGTTTGGATTAATAATAAAATGATTGTCCTAATCAAATTAAAAACTTAAAGCTAAAAGCGAAAAATCATAATTTAAAACTCAAAACTTTTTCTCTCAATTTTTTATTTTGAGTTATAGTTTTGCATTTTGCGATTTTCATTTTTCGCTTTATTAGTCCAATAACTGTTAAGCTCTAAAATAAAAAATATATTTGAAGAAATAAGATTAGGATTTTTAAATTATGTCTACGAAATTTCCTTTAGATAAAATAAGAAATATAGGTATTATGGCCCATATTGACGCTGGAAAAACTACCGTTACCGAGAGAATACTTTATTATACGGGAAAAGTTCATAAGATGGGTGAGGTTCACGAAGGGTCTGCAACTATGGATTGGATGCCTCAAGAAAAGGAGAGAGGTATTACTATAACTTCTGCATCGACAACCCTGTATTGGAAAGACAATCGTGTTAATATTATTGATACACCTGGACACGTAGATTTTACCATGGAAGTTGAACGCTGTTTAAGGGTGCTTGATGGTGCCATTGCGGTATTCTGTGCAGTAGGAGGTGTTGAACCCCAAACAGAAACCGTTTGGCGTCAGGCAGAAACATATGGTGTTCCTCGTATCGCCTTTATTAATAAAATGGATAGGGCCGGAGCAGATTTCTATCATGTTATAAAAATGATTCAAGATAAACTGGCAGCCAATACAATCATTGTTCAATTGCCCTGGGGGAGTGAAGGAAATTTTAAAGGCATTATCGACTTAATAAAAATGAAGGCGTATTCTTATACTATAGATAATTTAGGAGTAAATTATAAAGAAGTATCTATATCAGAAGATATGCGAGAATTAGCCAATGAGTATCATCATAAAATGATAGAAAGTTTAGCTGAACTTGATGAAAAAATTGTGGAGAAATATCTTGAAGGTGAAGAAATTACCTCCAATGAAATAAAGTCTGCAATTCGCAGGTTAACTATTAAAAATGAGGTAGTTCCGGTTTTGTGTGGTTCAGCTTTAAAAAATAAAGGGGTTCAGTTGCTTTTAGATGCAACAGTTGATTATCTGCCTTCTCCTTTAGATGTTCCACCGGTCAAAGGCATAGATCCTCTGACTGAGAAAGGAGTATATAGATTAGTCGAAGATAAAGAACCATTATCTTCTTTAGTTTTTAAAATTATGACTGATCCCTATATAGGTAAATTAAGTTTTGTCAGGGTTTATTCGGGTACATTAAAATCTGGTTCTTATGTTTATAATCCAACCAAAGAGGTTAAGGAAAGAATTAATAGACTAGTACTGATTCATGCTGATCATAAGAAGGATGTTACAGAGATACATTCAGGAAATTTAGGTGCAATAATAGGTTTAAAAAAATCTACTACCGGTGATACTTTATGTGACACAAAACATCCTATAATTTTAGAATCGATGAAATTTCCCGAACCGGTAATTTCTATCGCTATAGAGCCAAAAAGCAAAGCAGAGCAAGATAAAATGGCTTTAGCTTTGGATAAATTATCAGAAGAAGACCCGACCTTTAGAAGAACACATAATGTTGAAACCGGTCAAACTATCATCTCAGGCATGGGGGAACTGCATTTAGAAATAATTGTAGATCGTTTACTCCGTGAATTTAGAGTAGAAGGAAATATAGGAAAGCCGCAAGTGGCTTACAAAGAAACAATCGAGAGACCTGCTAAGGCCAGAGGAAGATTTATCAGACAATCAGGAGGTAGGGGACAATATGGAGATGTAACTCTGGAAGTAGAACCTTACAAAGAAGATAATTTTAAATTTATTAATCGGATAGTTGGCGGAGCAGTGCCCAAAGAATACATCCCCGCAGTAGAAGTGGGCATAAAAGAAGCTATGTTAAGTGGAGTATTGGCCAATTACCCGGTTACCAATATAAAGGTAACTTTGTTGGATGGTTCTTATCATCCGGTAGATTCATCAGAGATTGCTTTTAAGATAGCAGCTTCTATGGCTTTTCAAGAATGTATGAAAAAGGCCAAACCAATACTTTTAGAGCCGATGATGGAAGTAGAAATCGTAACTCCGGAAGAATATTTGGGAAGCCTGATAAGTGATATAAGTTCACGGAGAGCGAAAGTAGAAGGGATAGAAACAAAGGCTAAAGTAAAAATTATTACTGCTTACGTACCTTTAGTAGAAATGTTTGGTTATGCTACTAGTTTAAGGTCAATTTCACAAGGCAGAGCAACTTCTACTATGCAGTTTTTATATTACGAGAAAGTTCCAGATAATATTACGAAAGAAATGTTAATCTAAATTTAAAATAATAAAAATAGTATAGAATATTTAAGGAGGAAAAATCAAATGGCAAAAGAGAAATTTGTAAGAACTAAACCCCATATTAATGTGGGTACTATCGGTCATGTAGACCATGGTAAAACAACCTTAACCTCAGCAATCACTAAATATTTGGCTTATAAAGGCCTTGCCGAGGTGAA
>JAUVOA010000300.1 GCA_030599445.1 Atribacterota bacterium
GTATTTCTTTTTCTCAAAATATATATATCCTATTCTGGTGTTAAGGTAAATGTTGATTCCCGTATTCCCTGCTGAAGAAGGGCTCGCTTCTATTAAATCTAAAGCCTTCAAATAATATTCTAAAGCCTCATTGTACTCATTAATAAAGGGGACTATACTTCTTGTTTCATAAATATAACCTAATCTGAGATAACTATTTAAATCTTTCGGATTATTTTCGATAATTTTTTCATATTGAGAAATAACTTGCTCCGCGAACTTATTAGCCTTTCGATAAAGACTGTAGGCTTTAAAATATTATTTGAAGGCCTTAGATTTAGCAACAAGCTCTTCTACAGTAAGGAATACGGGAATTATTATTTACCTTAACACCAGAATAGGATATATATATTTTGAGAAAAAGAAATACTCTCAAGCTATAGAATATTTAGAGATGGCAATAAAAAAATCTCCTCATAACGTAGAGGTTATCTATTATTTAGGATTATCTTATGATAAAATAGGTGAAAAAGAAAAAGCCCGAGAATACCTCTCCCGCGTGATCGAGCTCGCCCCCCAATCGGAATTTGCTCAGGAAGCTGAAAAAAAATTAAAGAAAATAAATAAAAAATAGTTACCCGATTTCACGGTTAACCGGTAAATTGGTTGACCAGACAACTAATAAGGAGGCTTTTATCGTTGTTATTATTAATTAGAAATTTTAAAAAAATAAAAAATGACAAAGGACCGTCCCCTGTCATTTTTTTAATATTACTAACTTTTTCCCTCCTGCTGTTAAATGGTTGCTTATTTTCGCCTTTCTCTAAAGGCTCGGTGGAAGGCTATATTCATGAAGAGACGGTTATCGATACCCGTCCTTTAGAAGGAGCTCTGGTCAGTATAACCGGCTCCTCCAATACCGCGCTCACCGATGCAGAGGGATATTTCAGGATAGATGAGGTATCAATAGGTGCGCGAACTTTAACTATCACCAAAGAAAATTATATTACTTATAAAATATTAAGTGTTGTAATAAAAAAGGATGAAGTTACTCTGATTGATAATGGCAATCCCATCGTTATTCGGGCAGTTGATGACAAATATCTCTTTGATGGAGGAATTATCTATTACGATTCAGGCGAATATTCAAATGCCCTCACCACCTTTCAACAGTTAATTAATAACTTTCCCGAAAGCCAATATACTGATGATGCTCAATATTATATTGGTTATATTTATGAAAAAAAATTGGGTTATTATATTCAAGCCCTCCTCGAATACCAAGAATTAATTAACAATTATCCTAACAGCTCCTATGCTGATGATGCCCAATTGGGAATTGGAAATTGTTATTATGTAACATATGACTATTCTCATGCCATTGAGGCATATCAGAAATTAATAGATGATTACCCCGAGAGTTCTTTGCTGGCTCTTGCTCAATACAGTATTGCTCAAAGTTATCGGAAATTAGCTAATTATGAACAAGCTATCCTCGAATTTACTAAAGTTATCGAAAACTATCCCGAGAGTGATTATGCTGCTCCCGCTCAATATTATATTGGCTATTCCCATTATCAAGCACAAGATTATAGTCAAGCTATTTTAGAATTTCAGAAAACAATTGATTATTATCCCGATTCTACCTGGCCAGGCGAACCAGAAAGGCTTATTGCCCCTTGTGCTCAATATTATATCGGTTGGTGTTATGGCAAAAAACTTGAACAGTGGAATGATGCCATCCCTGCCTTTCAACTGGTACTCAATAATTATCCCAATAGTACCTGGAGCGGCGGTAGTGAAATTCCTCCGGATGCCCAGTATCAGATTGGCTGGTGTTATGAGCAATTGGAACTGTGGTGTGAGGCAATTGATGCCTATCAGCTGGTAATAGATAATTACCCTGGCACTTCCTGGTCTAATTTTGCAGAAGAGAGAATCAATGCAATAAGCGAAAATTGTCCCCCAAGTTAAAAAATTAGTATATAGTTTGTAGTATATAGTATATAGTAAAGAAAATAGACTCCAGGAGTCAGAAGTTAGGAGACAGAACAAATCCGTATCTTGCAAAAAAAAGAAGCCAAAAGTTTAATTCGTACCTCATATCGAGTATTGCGTATCGCGTAAAGAAATCAGAAGAAGTAGGGGTGTATTACTATACGCCCTCATTCGCACCATACAATACGAAATAAAAAGTTTTGAATTTTAATAGGGTAGGGGTTGGATTCATCCAACCCGTCTGTTTTTTTCTGTCATTCCCATGAAAATGGGAATCCATCTTTTTCATTGCGAGCTTACCAAAGGCAAGCGAAGCAATCTCTATTGTAGAGAAACGATGCATCGTGTCTATGTGATTCAACACGGCACGCCGTGTTGCTACATTAGACAGCTGACTGGTAACTGGTGAATCGGAAAATCGGTCAATTGTATTATTTGCATCTTGTTTTTAATGCTAACGACTAACGACTAATATAATTGGTATATCGGTAAATTGGAAAATTGGTGAATTGCTAATGGACGATCTTAAAATAATAGAATCCTGTCTCCTGGGAAATACCCAGATATTTTCCCGGTTAATAGATAACTATAAAAGTATGGTTTATAATTTAGCCTATCGAATGAGCAATAGTCCTCATGAAGCGGAAGACATTTCTCAAGAGGCATTTATGCGAGCTTATCAATCTTTAGCACATTTCAATCCTTCCTATAAATTCTCTACCTGGCTCTATCAGATTACCTTAAATATTATTAGGGATAAATACAAAAAAAAAGAGATAGATTATGTTTCCCTGGATACTCCGGTAGAAACAGATGATTCAGAATTTTATCA
>JAUVOA010000137.1 GCA_030599445.1 Atribacterota bacterium
TACTTACAGGTTAAGTTCTTTGTCAAGGAATATTATTTGAATTACCTAAATAATAATATTTAAAAAGCAAAAAATATGATTATTTAAAAGTAATAATTAGTGTAAACTTTAGTGGGGCAGCGAGAAAGAGAAAAGAATATTTATTGCTTTTGTTTTCTATCCATTTTTCTCTAGTTTTTTTCTTCATGCGATACGCGATACGAAGTAATATCTTATTTTGACAGAAATAAAGGAGCATGCTATAATTTATTTGGTTTTCAGAGAATCAGGGGAACAACTTAAGAATTTGAAGATTTAGTATTTGGGTAGATAAGTTAATTAGAGTTATAAATATCAAATTAAAAAAAATTTAAGATATTATTTATAAAATGCAATTTGTGAAATATAAAAAAGGGGAGGTGATGGTTCTATACTTTTTTATAAATAAAATAGCGCATAGAAGGAGGAAATAACTATGCCGGCAAAAAGAATTTTAAAAATCATATTTATTATTGTTGGCGCAGTGATAGGCTATGAGGCATATAATGTATTCTATTTTATTCCTGACTTATATATTTATTATGATATTTTATTCAAGATCTTGGCAATAGCTGGAGGAGGAACAATCGGTTTTTTATTCTCCTTTTTATTTAATACCAAAATCCAATGTTTATTTTCAGAAATTATTTGCCATTTACAAAAAATACCCACTCAAAACTTTGCTGCCGCCACAATTGGATTAATTATTGGTCTTGTTATTGCAAATTTGTTAGCCTATTCACTCTCATTTATTCCCATAATTGGTTCCTATCTTCCTATTATATTAAGTATAATACTGGGAGCTTTAGGAATAAATATAGGAATTAACAAAAAAGACGAAATATACAATTTTTTTGGATATTTCAGAAATATTAATAAAGGAAGAAGAAAAGAAAATAGTAAGCATTTTGTCCATCCCAAGATCTTAGATACGAGTGTGATTATTGATGGTCGTATTCTAGACATTTGTCAAACAGAATTTTTAGAGGGCGAACTTATAATCCCCCGTTTTGTTTTGTCTGAGCTCCAGCATATTGCCGACTCTTCAGATTCTTTAAAAAGGAACCGAGGGCGCCGAGGTTTAGACATACTTAATAAAATAACTAAAATCAGAAAGAATAAGATAAAAATTGTTGGCAAAGACTACAATGAACCCAAAGAGGTTGATGCTAAGATAATTAGACTTGCCAAAGAGATTAAAGCCAAAGTAATAACCAACGATTATAATTTGAATAAAGTTGCCCAGCTTGAGGGCATTCCTGTTTTAAATATCAATGATTTATCTAATGCTCTGAAGGCGGTTATCTTACCTGGCGAGGAAATGAATACCCAAATAATAAAGGAAGGTAAAGAACCAGAGCAAGGGATTGCTTATCTTGAGGACGGTACAATGATAGTAGTGGAAGATGGACACAAATATATTGGGAAAAAAGTGAATATTTTGGTTACCAGTATTTTGCAAACTCCTGCCGGTAGAATGATCTTTGGCAGAGTAAAAAGTGTAATGCATAGAAAATCTAATGAATTTAAAAATGTAGTTAGATTGTCTGCGAGAAAATAAAATTCGTATATCGTATTTCATATATCGTATATCGTGAAGAATAGAGAAGAACAGATTGAATATTAACGGATAAATTGACCGGGGGACTAATCATATAATGTGTAACGAGTTACGGGTTGCAAGTTACAAGTTACGAGTTTCAAGTTTGGAAAAAAGAGGTAGGAGCGAATAGCGAAAAACCATAACTCAAAGTCAAAAACTAAGAAAATGTTTTAAATTTTGAATTGTGCTTTTTCGCTTTTCATTTAAATTTTCATTTGCATACTGTAAACCAATTTTTCTTATCTAAAAACTAATTGCTAAAAACTAAAAACCAGCAACTAACGACTAATTTAACTGGAAGACCAGTAGACTGGGCAACTAATAAACAAAGCGACCAATAACTAAAATAAATTAAGATTTGAAAGGGAATAAAGAAATGCCTTTAAAGATTTACAATACTTTAACCCGAAAAAAGGAAGAGTTCATCCCTTTAAAAAGCGGAGAAGTAGGGATGTATGTTTGTGGACCTACAGTTTACAATTACATTCATCTAGGAAATGCTCGACCTTTTATAATCTTTGAAGTAGTTAGAAGGTTTTTAAAATTTAAGGGTTATAGAGTAAAATACATACAAAATTTAACTGATATAGATGATAAAATGATAAATAAAGCAAAAGAATTAAAGGTTACAGTCTCGGAATTAGCGGATAAATTTATTCAAGAGTATTTTATTGATGTTGATTCACTTAATATAGAAAGAGCAGATGTTCATCCTCGAGCAACAGAACATATCAAGGAGATAATAAAGCTGGTAAAAGGATTAGAAAAAAAAGGCTATGCTTACGAAATAGACGGTGATGTGTTTTTCGATGTATCTAAATTTAAAGGTTATGGAAAACTTTCTGGTCAAAATATCGAAGAATTAAAAGCAGGAGCACGAGTAGAAGTAGATGAAAGAAAGAGGGAATCTATAGATTTTGCCTTATGGAAAAGGGCGAAGGAAGGAGAGCCCTCCTGGGAGAGCCCCTGGGGGAAGGGAAGGCCCGGTTGGCACATTGAATGTTCAGCTATGTCGATGAAATATTTAGGAGAAAGTTTTGATATACATACCGGGGGTTCAGATTTAGTCTTTCCTCATCATGAAAATGAAATTGCCCAAAGCGAAGCTTACACTGATCAACAGTTTGTAAGGTACTGGATGCACAATGGTTACCTTTGTTTAAATAATCAGAAAATGTCTAAATCTTTAGGAAATATAATGAAGGTAAGAGATATTAACCAGAAATACAAAGGAGAAATAATTCGGTATTTCATCCTTTCCGCTCATTACAGGAGCCCCCTTAATTTTAGCGAAGAGCAGCTTCAGCAAGCAGAGAGTAGTTTGCAGAGACTAAATAATACAATTTTTAACGTAAAATATTTATTAAAACAGGATAAATTTAGAAAAACCAAAGAAAAAAATGATGAATGTGTCTTGGTAAAAAGAAGAAAGAGTAAGCAAAAATTTATAGAAGCTATGGATGATGATTTTAATACATCCGTTGCTCTAAGCCAGCTTTTTAGTTTTGCCAGAGAGGTAAATATCTACCTGAGTTCTCCAGGCCTAAAGAACAAAGAAGTACTAGAAGAAATTCTTAAATTTTATCAGGAATTAGCCGGTAAGATATTGGGTATTTTAAAAGATTTTGATCAAGAGGAAAGTTTCGAGCAGGAAATTAAGAAATTAATTGAGGAGAGAGAAGAGGCGAGAAAAGAGAGAAATTGGATTAAATCGGATAAAATTAGAGATAAATTACAGGAAAAAGGAATACTTCTCGAAGATACCCCTAGCGGGGTGAGGTGGAAGAAAGTATAAGTAACGTATCTCGTGTCTCGTGAATCGTGTCTCGTAAAGAAATAAATAATTAAGGATATTAAATTTGAATATCTAAAATTTGTTTCTAGGTACGAGATACGAGCAATGCTATACGCCATATAAGATTTCCAAGGAGGATTAATTAATGAGGCTAAAAGAAGGGGAAAAAGGTTTTATTAATTGCCGGAATTGTGATGATGAAGAGCTTATTTACTTAGCTAGCCAAGGAGATTTAGTAGCAGAAGAATGTTTGATTAATAAATATAAAAAATTAGTCAAAATAAAAGCCCGCTCGTATTTCTTGATCGGTGCCGATACGGAAGATATCATTCAGGAAGGAATGATTGGACTTTACAAAGCAGTAAGAAATTATCAATTTAAGAAGCTTTCCTCTTTTAAAGCATTTGCTGAATTGTGCATTACTCGGCAGATTATCACAGCTATAAAAAGTGCTACCCGACAAAAGCATATACCTTTAAATTCATATATATCTCTTAATAGACCAATTTATAATGAGGATTCTGATAGAACCTTATTAGACATTGTGGATAATATAAGCATTAATGATCCTCAGGACTTATTTTTAAATGGTGAAAAATTAAATAATCTTAAAGTGAGAATCAAAAGAATATTGTCAGACTTAGAAAGAGATGTTTTGGAATCATATTTAGATGCTAAATCTTATCAAGAAATTGCAGCTGATTTGGGAAGACATGTAAAGTCTATAGATAATGCTTTACAAAGGATAAAAAGGAAGTTAGAATTACTTACGAAATAATTTTTAAAAAGATTGACTTAATTATAAAAAATAATTATAATGTGTAAAATTGCCGATGTAGCTCAGTTGGCAGAGCAGCTGATTTGTAATCAGCAGGTCATCCGTTCGAACCGGATCATCGGCTCCAAGTAAAGAATAATAAGATCGTATCTCGTGAATCGTATCTCGCTAAGAATTAGTTACTTGGTTAGATAGTTAAGAAAATAGAAGGAAGAAACCAGGGGCAAGATTAGTATATAGTAAGATAGCAGTTGCAACAAGGGATTAAATGATTTGGAGATTTAAATATTTGTATCGTGTTTTATGGCGAAATACGATATACGAAATACGAAAATAATGGGGAGGTACCAAAGTGGTTAAATGGAGCGGACTGTAGATCCGCTGGCTGAACGCCTTCGAAGGTTCGAATCCTTCCCTCCCCACCACTTTAGGCATTACGCCCGCGTAGCTCAGTCGGAAGAGCGCATCCTTGGTAAGGATGAGGTCACCAGTTCAATTCTGGTCGTGGGCTCCAGTTAAGTTAAATAGATATAGAAATACTTTTTTATATTTAAGGAGGAGAAATCAAATGGCAAAAGAGAAATTTGTAAGAACTAAACCCCATATTAATGTGGGTACTATCGGTCATGTAGACCATGGTAAAACAACCTTAACCTCAGCAATCACTAAATATTTGGCTTATAAAGGCCTTGCCGAGGTGAA
>JAUVOA010000094.1 GCA_030599445.1 Atribacterota bacterium
TCAAATAAAATCGGAGAGAACGCTTTTAAACTTTTTGGTAAAATTGGCACCGGGGATATTTTGGGAGTTTCAGGTCTGATTTTTAAAACTAGAACTGGCGAAGTTACTATATTTGTAGAAGAATTTGTTCTCCTATGCAAGTCGGTACGCAGTTTACCGGAAAAATGGCACGGACTTAAAGATGTGGAGATAAGATATAGAAAAAGATATTTAGACCTGATAGTAAATCCCTCGGTCAGAGAAATTTTTATTAAAAGGAGCAAAGTAGTACAATCTATAAGAAATTTTTTAGATAATAAAGGCTTTTTAGAAGTTGAAACTCCTATAATGCAGCCCATTCCCGGTGGAGCAACGGCTCGTCCATTCATCACTCACCATAATGCGCTTCATAGGGATTTTTACTTAAGGATCGCCCCGGAACTATATTTGAAACGCTTATTAGTAGGAGGACTTGAAAAGGTATATGAGTTAAGCCGTAATTTTAGAAACGAAGGTATTTCTACTAAGCATAATCCAGAATTTACTATGCTGGAGTTATATGAAGCATATGGTGATTACCATAGCATGATGCAAATTACCGAGGAATTGATAGTGTATATACTGAAGAATGTTTTAGGCTCTTTGGAAATTGAATACCGGGGAAATAAAATTGATTTTACTCCTCCCTGGAAAAGAATAAGCATGTATAAAGCAATAGAAGATGCAGTGGGAATTCGGGTAGATAAAATATCTCCAAAAGACTTTAGCAAAGTTGTAAAAAAATATAACTTGAATATAAAAGGCAGTATAAATAGAGGTGAAATTATTAATGAGCTTTTCGAAAAATATGTAGAGCCAACCTTAATTCAACCAACTTTTGTTATTGACTATCCCCTCGAACTTTCACCTTTGTCAAAACAGAACAAAGATAACCCGGAATTGGTAGAGCGTTTTGAGCTGTTTATCAGTTCAATGGAACTAGTTAATGCTTTTACCGAATTAAACGACCCAGAAGAACAGAAACGTCGATTTGAAGAACAGGTTGCCAAAAAAGAAGCCGGAGACATGGAGAGTCATTTTATGGATAAAGATTATGTTGAAGCTTTAGAATATGGTATGCCTCCTGCGGGTGGCTTAGGTCTAGGCATTGATAGATTAATGATGTTGCTTACCAACTCTGATTCAATCAAAGAAGTTATTCTCTTCCCGCAATTGAAATCAAAGGAATAAAAATCAGTATATAGTATCGAGTATTGAGTATCGCGTATTATAGCGTATAGAAAAACAGTATATAGTATATAGTATTTAGTATATAGTGAAGAAAGGAAAGAAAACAGAATATTTGTTAGTTAGTTAGTCCACTAATCGTAGGACAGGCGTCTCGCCTGTCTATGGATTACAAAAGAAGGACACAATTCAATGTGCCCCTACACCTGAATCCTAATTTCTTTAACGCGATACACAATACGATATGTTAATAACTATTCACTAACGACTACATTAATCGGTAAATTGGAGAATTGGCCAATTGGTTAATTAAAACATATGAGATTAGATAAATTTTTAAAAGTAAGCAGATTAATAAAGAGAAGAACAGAAGCAAAGAAAGCCTGTCTGGCTAAATGTATTAGGATTAATAATCGAATTGCAAAGGCAGGGGATGAAGTTAAAATTACTGACGAAATTGAAATTAACCTGGCGACTAAAATTATTCAGGTAAAGGTGTTAGAAGTTCCTTTAAAGAATATTCAGGTAAAACAAGCTGTTTCTTTGTATGAGATTTTAAAGGAAATTAAAAAAGAAGAAGAAGATTAAAATTATAAGGTATTCAGAAGCCAGAATCCAGGATGTAATCATATGGGATACTGCGTTTCTTAGCGTATAGCGTATAGCGTATAGAGGTAGGGGCTTAATTTATCAAGACAACAAAAATCGGGTCGGGTAAATCCGACCCCTACTTTAAAAGCAATGCTTTATACGAAAAATGTTTTGAGTTTTAAATTATGGTTTTATACTTTATGTTTTAAGTTTTCAGCTAAACAAAGAGATTGCCGCGCTCCGATAAATCGAAGCTCACAACGACAGAAATCTTAATAAGCTGGTAACCGATAATTAAAAACTGATTTTCTTCACGCAATACGCAATACGCAATACGATATACTAACGACTAAAAAGAGGATTTTTAAGATGGAAGAAAAAATGAAAGAATTGTCAGAAAAAATAATAAGGCTATTGGAAGAGAAAAAGATTCAAGAATTAAAAGAAATTATTGATGGCCTCTATCCAACAGAGTTTGCCGGATTAACTGATTATTTACCATTAGAACAGATTATTGAAATATTTAAATTACTTAAAGATGATGAGAAAATTGCGGAATTGCTTTCAGAATTAAGTTCAGAATTACAAGCAAATATTATGGATGCTCTGGGTAAAGAGAAGGCTTCTGATATCTTAGAAGAAATGGATACTGATGAAGCAGCTGATTTTTTAGGGGAGATAACTCCTCAAGAATCCCGTGAGTTATTAGATTTGATGCCCAAAGAAGAGGCAGAGGAGATCGAGGAACTATTAAAGTATGAAGAAAATACTGCCGGAAGCATAATGAACAACGAGTTTGTTGCTCTTCCTGAAGATCTTACTGCTGAGGAAGCAATAAACAAGATAAGAGAACTTAGCCCGGAAGCAGAGACGATTTACTATGTTTATATTGTAGATAAAAGAGAGAGATTAATTGGAGTTATTTCTTTGCGAGATTTAATCATGGCTAATCCTAAAGCTAAAATATCAGAATTTATGGAAGAAGATGTGGTCAGTGTTTTGGACACAGAGGACCAGGAAACAGCAGCTAGAATAATTGCTGATTACGATTTTTTGGCTATACCAGTTATTGATAGAAAAGGTACTTTATTAGGAATTATCACTGTAGATGATATTATTGATGTATTGCAGGAAGAGGTTACCGAGGATATTCATAAGATGGTCGGTTCATCAGAGGTATATGAAGATAAACTTATAAAAGCAAGCCCCCTAACCAGAGCGAAGGCGCGACTTCCCTGGTTGTTCGTATGTATGGCAGGAGGAATACTTTCTGGTTCAGTCATAAAGCTTCATTCTGATACCTTACAAACTGTAATGGCTATGGCCTTTTTTATTCCTATAATTATGGCTATGGGTGGTAATGTAGGTGCTCAATCTTCAACCATTGCAGTTCGTGGTTTAGCTACTGGCCAACTCAGGATAGATGAATTATGGTATAATATCTGGACTGAAACCAAGGTCGGTTCTTTGATAGGAATAATTGTAGGAATAATTATATCTTTAGTGGCACTTATTTGGCAGGATAATTATGTATTAGGACTGGTAATTGGACTGTCATTATGTTTGACTATAATAACTGCAGCCACTATTGGCACCTTATTGCCTTTGATTTTTACTAAGATTAAAATTGATCCGGCAATTGCCGCAGGTCCTTTTATCACTACCATAGTAGACGTTGGTAGTTTATTAATATATTTTAGTCTGGGTACTTTTTTATTTAAATGGTTCAGCGGATAGAAAAATTATTTAGTTAAATATTATTTAAATAATGTACCAAGATAGCAAAAAAGATTTTTTAAAAAATAAATAAAAAAGGGAGAAAGATAGGATGAGCGAAATATTTGAAGTATACGCCAGAGAAATATTAGATTCGAGAGGTAATCCTACCGTTGAAGTAGAAGTAGAACTGGAAAGCGGAGTTTTTGGCATAGCCCAGGTTCCTTCAGGCGCCAGTACCGGAGTACATGAGGCTATTGAGTTAAGAGATAGCGACCCAAAGAGATATTTGGGTAAAGGTGTTCTTAAAGCGGTTGAGAATGTAAATGAGATCATTGCTCCTAAAATTATGGGATATGATGCCACAGATCAATTATTAATTGATAAACTGTTAATTGAACTTGATGGAACTCCAAATAAAAGCCGCTTGGGAGCTAATGCTATTTTAGGAGTATCTTTGGCTACAGCAAAGGCAGCAGCTGATTTTTTTGGATTGCCCTTATATTGCTATATTGGGGGAATTAATGCCAAAGAACTTCCTGTCCCTATGATGAACATATTAAATGGAGGCAAGCATGCCGATAGCGGAGTGGATCTACAGGAATTTATGATTGTCCCGGCAGGTGGAGCTAATTTTAGAGAAAGTCTTCGAATGGGAGTGGAAACTTTTCATACTTTGAAAAAAGTATTAAAAGAAAAAGGATATAATGTGGCAGTGGGAGATGAAGGTGGATTTGCTCCTAACTTAAAATCCAGCGAAGAAGCGATTCAATTAATAGTAGAAGCAATTAAAAAAGCAGGATACGAACCAGGTAGGGATATTTTTATAGCTTTAGACCCTGCTGCTTCAGAATTTTACCAAGATGAAAAATATATATTATCTCGAGAGGGAGTGACTAGAACTTCCGGTGAAATGATAGATTATTATGCTTCCTTAGTAGATAAATATCCAATAATTTCCATAGAAGATGGTCTTGCAGAAGATGATTGGGAAGGATGGCAAAAACTTACTCGGAAATTAGGTCATAAAATACAAATTGTAGGAGACGACCTTTATGTTACTGATAAGAAGAGACTTAGCAAAGGGATTGAATTAAAGGCCTCTAACTCAATTTTAATAAAATTAAACCAGATTGGAACCCTAACCGAGACTTTAGATACTATTGAAACTGCAAAAAGAGCAGGTTTTACCTCAGTTGTTTCTCATCGTTCCGGAGAAACGGAAGACACTACTATTGCTGATTTAGCTGTGGCAACTAATATTGGGCAGATTAAAACTGGTTCTCTTTGTAGGACAGACCGAATTGCCAAATACAACCAGTTATTACGTATTGAAGAACAATTAGGAGAATCATCAATTTATCGCGGAAAGGCAGTATTTAATATAAAATAAAATGATATCAATTAGGTCAATATTTCATTCGAAAATAGTTTGGGCTATAATTTTACTTTTAATATTGTATGTAGTTTTTTTATTTTCGGATAAATATGCCCGGACATTGCAATTAAAAGAAGACATTAAAAGATTGGAATCAGAATTAGAAGAGTTAAAATTAAAAAATAATAATTTATCAGAAGAGGTGGAATCATTAAAATCTGATAAATCTGTAGAAAAAATTGCCCGAGAGGAATTAGGTCTTACTAAACCTGATGAAATATTGATTAAAGGTATTGAAAAATAAAATTCGTATCTCGTGAAGAATTAGTTAGTTGGTTAATTGGTTACCTGGTTAGTTAGTTGATGAATTAATATTAAACCAGCTAACTAACTAACGATTAATATTGGGTCTGAATACTAAGCACTTGAGTAACTATAAATTTATAAACATAATTGTTTGTAAGCTATTGACGATTTAAAAGATTTATCATATAATTGATTGCAGTCTGCCGGAGTGGCGGAATAGGTAGACGCACAGGACTTAAAATCCTGCGAGCTGTAAGGTTCGTGCCGGTTCGATTCCGGCCTCCGGCACCATAAATTGACTTAACTAAAAAACAGTGTTAAAATTATTTGGCAAAATTCAATTGAATATTTCACAGATATTAAAATACGGCGCGGGGTGGAGCAGTCAGGTAGCTCGTCAGGCTCATAACCTGAAGGTCGGTGGTTCGAATCCGCCCCCCGCAACCAACTTTTAAAACCTCTTATTCAAAACGATAGGGGTTTTTTGTTAATATAATATCTCTTGATTCGTTAGTTAGTTACTTAGTTAGCTGGTTAACTAGTTAATAAATTATTAGTACTAAACTAGCTAACTAGCTAACCAGAAAACCAGTTAACTAATTTATCTTGCATTTTGCATTTGAAACTAACGACTATTTACTAACGACCAATTTTGGGCGGTGTAGCTCAGATGGCTAGAGCATGCGGTTCATACCCGCAGTGTCCTGAGTTCGAATCTCAGCACCGCCACCAAAAATATTTATTAAAAAATTAAAGGCCTTTCTAAATAGAAAGGCCTTTAATTGCAAAAGGACAAAAATGTTAGAAGAGAAGGTTCTACAAACTATAAAGAAGTTTGATATGCTCTCTTTCAATGACAGAATCCTGATAGGGATATCAGGAGGTCCTGATTCGGTAACCCTTCTAAATGTTTTACTATCTTTTAAAAAAAGATATAACCTATCATTTTTTATTGCCCACCTTGACCATATGCTGAGAGGAAAAGAATCGGATGAAGATGTAAATTTTGTTAAAAATTTATCCCAAGAGTTAGGTTTACCTTGCGAAGTTAAAAGCTGTGATTTAACAAAAATTGCTCGAAAAAATCATTTAACTCTGGA
>JAUVOA010000048.1 GCA_030599445.1 Atribacterota bacterium
AAATTAGCTGATAATTAAATGATGGCTTTTTAAAGGAGGTATATTTTGAAAATATTGTGTATAAATCCTAATAGTTCGCAAGAAGTAACAGAGAGTATTGAGAAAATTTGCAGAAAATATGCTTTATCAGATACAGAAATAGAAGTTAAATGTATTAAGGAAGCTCCATCTGGTATAGAAAGTTATCGCGATGCTGCCATTTCTGAAAAACATTTATTAGAAAGATTTGAAGAATGGAAAGAGCAGTATGATGGTTTTATAGTTGCTTGCCATAGTGACATAGGAGTTGATTTGCTTAGAGAATTAACTGATAAACCGGTAATAGGCATAGGAGAAGCTTCAATGCTTTTTGCTTTACCTTTGGGGCATGAATTTAGTATACTTTCCTTAAAAAGAAAAAAAATTCCTCAGAAGGAAGATTTAGTAAAAAAATATGGTCTTGAGAATAGGTGTGCATCTATTCGAGCTACCGGATTGGGAGTTATTGCTAATTATCAGGAGAAAAAAGAAACGCTTATACAAGAAGGAGAAAAGGCAGTAAAAGAGGATGGAGCAGAAGTTTTAATCCTTGGATGTGCAGGGATGGTTGGACTTGATAAGGAGATTGAAAAGATAGTAGGAGTACCCACTATCGATGGAGTAGTTAGTGCATTGATGTTAGTAGAATCATTTATCAGATATAGAGTATTAACGAGTAAAGCAGGTAAGTACTCATAAATAGATTTAGAAAAATTAAAGTAATGAAGAATTATATTAATTTGAATTTTATCTTATATTTTTGATTATAAAGATGTAAAATAAATTAAAAATGAGATAAATTGTATAAGCACGAAAAATTTTATTAGAGGAAAAGAGAATAGGGAAATTAAGAAAATAAGAAGTAATATTATTCGGAGGATAAGCTATGAATAGGGTAGATTTAGCAATTAAGTCAGATAAGGTATTTATAGATGGCAGATTGATAGATTGTTATATAGGGGTGAAAGATGGAATAATTACTGCCATAAGTAAAGAAAAATTGGAAGCTGATGAAGTTATCGACGCAGAAGGAAAAATGGTTTTACCCGGTACCGTTGACCCTCATGTCCATATCAGGGCTCCAGGTCATGATGAAAGGGAAACCTTTGAAAGCGGTTCAAAAGACGCAGCTTTAGGTGGGGTTACTACTATAATTGAAATGCCCATCTCTGTTCCTCCACCGCATTCCCCCGAAATAGTAGAAAGAAGAATAGATGTTGCAGAAAAAGAAGTGGTAGTTGATATTGCCTTTTTTGGGGCGGCAGGAACGGATTGCTTGGATGATATTATACCTTGCGCAGAATCAGGCATTGTGGCTTTTAAAACTTTTTTACATGAAGCTCCTCCCGGGAGAAAAGAGGAATTTATCGGACTTACCGCACCAAACACGGGTGACCAATATGAACTTATGGAAAAAGTAGCCCAGACAGGGGTAATGATAGGTTTTCACGCAGAAAATAACGATATGATAAATAAAAATATTGCACGCTTAAGAAGTGAAGGTAAAATCTCTCCGATATATCACGGGAGGTCCCGGCCGCCAGTTGTAGAGATAGAAACAGCTTCTAAAATTTTACTCTTTGCGGAAAAGACCGGGGCGAAAATAGAAATGTGCCATATCAGCACTCCGGAAGTAGTAGAATTGGTAAATGAGGCAAAATGCAAAGGAGTATATGCTATTGCAGAAACCTGCCCCCACTATTTATTCCTTAATGAGAATGCTCTTAATAAAGTAGGAGTGTTTGCTAAATGCAATCCTCCTTTGAGGAGTGAAGAAGAGCAACAGGGTATGTGGAAAATGGTAAATAACGGAAGTATCGATATCATCGGGAGTGATCATGCACCTTATACCAAAGAGGAAAAAGAAAGAGGTAGTGAAGATATATTTGTTCCCCCGGCAGGATTTCCCGGATTATCTACCAGATTACCTTTGCTTTTCACCGCGGTTAAAGAAGGTAAAATGGAGTTGGAAAGAATGGTCGAACTTATTTGTGAAAATCCGGCAAGAGTGTTTGGTTTGTATCCCAAAAAAGGGACAATCGCCCTTGGTTCAGATGCAGATTTTGTAATTTTTGATCCTGATAAAAAAGGTATTATTTCCAAAGATAAAATGTTCACTAAATGTAGAGATAGTGCCCTGGTATATGATGGATGGGGAGTATATGGAAAACCAGAAAAGACTATTGTTAGAGGGAATGTCATATTTGATAATGGGGAAATAACTGTTTCTCCGGGATACGGAGAGATTATAAAAGTATACAGAGATTGATGATTTTTTAATAAAATTGTAGGTAACCTTTAAAGAAAAGCGAGGAAGGATAAATGGATAAAATTGATTTACAGAAGTTAGAAGAAATAAATAATAAGCATGCTATAAAAGTAGTTGAAGAAGCTATTCAACTTTGTAAACCGACGAAGGTAACCGTGATAACTGATTCAAAAGAAGATATCAATTATGTAAGAGAATTATCCTTGATTAAAGGTGAAGAAACAAAATTAAAGATGGAAGGTCACACCATTCACTTTGATGGTTATTATGATCAAGGCAGAGACAAAGTCAATACTAAATATTTATTGTCTAAAGATGTAGATTGGGGAATAAAAGTAAATTCAATAGAAAAAGAAAAAGGACTGAAAGAAATATATTCTTATCTTGATGGTAGTATGGCAGGGAAAGAGATGTTAGTGAGATTCTTTTCTCTTGGTCCCGCCAATTCTATATTTTCCTTAAAAGCGTTACAGATTACTGATTCTGCTTATGTTGCCCACAGTGAGGATCTTCTTTACCGGCAAGGGTATGAAGAATTTAAAAAGCTTAACGGTTCTTCAGATTTCTTTTTCTTCCTCCATTCTGCCGGAAGATTAGAAAATGGGGTTAGCGTAGATATAGATAAACGAAGGATTTATATTGACCTCGAAGAAAACAGAGTTTACTCGGTAAATAATCAGTATGCCGGAAATTCATTGGGATTAAAAAAATTAGCCTTTAGATTAGCTATTAAAAAAGCCAATGAAGAAGGATGGTTGGCTGAGCATATGTTTATAATGGGTGTTCATGGTCCAAATGGTCGGATTACCTATTTTACCGGAGCTTATCCCAGTGCCTGTGGTAAGACCAGCACTGCCATGATTCCTGGCCAAACCGTAGTTGGTGATGATATTGCTTATCTTAAAAAAATTGACGGGGTAATAAGGGTGGTAAATATGGAATCAGGCATATTTGGTATCATTCATAGTGTAAATTCAGAAAACGATCCCGTAATTTATCAGGCGTTAACTACACCGGGTGAA
This sequence comes from Atribacterota bacterium, assembly GCA_030599445.1. Lineage (GTDB taxonomy): Bacteria > Atribacterota > Phoenicimicrobiia > Phoenicimicrobiales > Phoenicimicrobiaceae > Sediminicultor. The sequence continues at coordinate 3,310 of JAUVOA010000048.1, forward strand.
GTTATTTTCTCTAATGTATTGACTAATAACGGAGTCCCTTACTGGGGAGGGATGAGAAAAGATATTCCGGATAAGGGGATTAATTTTTCAGGAGAGTGGTTCGAAGGGAAAAAAGACAACCAGGGCAAGGAAACTCCTTGTTCTCATAAGAATGCAAGATATACCCTCAGGTTAAATGAGCTGAACAATATTGATTCCAAGGCCAATGATCCCGATGGGGTACCAGTAAAAGCCATTTTCTATGGAGGGAGAGATTCTGATACTACCATACCCATAGTGGAATCACTTACCTGGGCACATGGTGTTTTTCTGGGAGCTACAGTCGAATCTGAAACCACTGCCGCAACACTTGGTGCCCGAGGGGTGAGGAAATACAATCCGATGGCCAATCTTGACTTTATTTCGGTACCGCTGGGAACTTATATAGAAAATCATCTAAAATTTACAAAAGATCTTAAGGTAATTCCCAAAATCTCTGCTACTAATTATTTTTTAAAGGATAAAACTGGTAAATATTTAAATGGGAAAATGGATAAAAGAGTATGGCTTCTCTGGGCTGAAGGAAGAGTTTATGATGAATACGAAGCGATTGAAACCCCGGTTGGCTTAATACCAAAATATGAAGATTTAAAAAAATTGTTTATTCGTGAGTTGAACAAAGAGTATACCCGGGTTGAATATATACAGCAATTTTCTTTGAGGGTAGGCAAGTATCAGGAAAAGATGGAGAGGATGAGCAGGATATTTGAGAATATTGAGATGCCTACAGCCTTTACCGAAGAACTAAAGGCACAAACAAAAAGACTAAGAGAAACGAGAATAAAATTTGTAGAGGACATAATTTCTCCTTTTCAATTTTTTAGATAAATATTATAGATAGAGGTTTTCAATATTCTAGAACATAGGTTATATCCCTTTGTTTTCTATTATTCTTCTTGAAATATGAATCCAATTTCATTTTCCAGGTTCGGTAAAACTTGGGATGAATCCCCAACTGAAGAAATAATAATCTTGGCTAAAATGCTACTATTGAAACTATTTTCAGAAAATATTCTCTTTAATTCTTCTAGAGGCTGATTGCCTCTAGAGATAAATTTGAGAGATTGTTTATAAAAAATAACTCTCAGGAATGCATTATTGCTTAAGACTAAAATTGTCTAACCTGAGGTATTCACTCCACATATTTTTCTAATAGTTCATAATCCGATTCATAATTTAATATTAGGTAGTGGAATTGCTCCCATTTTAAAATTTGTAAATTCAGGAATAAATATTGCTTTAGGGACTGATGGTCCTAACTGTGGTGGTAATCAAATATTATTTGAAGCTATGCGTTTTGCTGCGACTTTACACAAAGTAAAAAGTTTTGATAATGGTAAATGGATAAAAGCAGAACAAGTTCTAAAGTTTGCCACTTCAGGCGGAGCCAAAGTACATTTAAAGGAGGATGAAATTGGTAAATTAAAGGAAGGCTATAAAGCAGATATTGTGTTACTTGATTTGAACACTTCAAATCTCGTTCCTTTAAATAATCCAATTAACTTATTGTTTTATTCAGAAAATGGTTCTTCTGTTAGGGATGTATTTGTTGATGGTAAAATGATAGTGGTTGGAATAAAAAAGGCATTCCTTCAAGAAAAAAATTAGATGAATTAGGTTTTTCTAAAGATATATTAGAATAAATATAAATCAAACTAGAATATATATTATATATGGATAAATTTAACTCTAAAATATCAATTATGTATAGGTTATGAAAAATAGATTGTATCTAGTGAAAGGAGAAAGATTTGAAAGGAGCTAAATTGATTCAAGTTTATGCTAAAGTTTTAAATCAAACAGAAATAATAACAAATCATTTTATCCTTAGAATATTTTCCCCAGAAATTGTAAAAAAGGCAATTCCAGGGCAATTTATTATGTTATCTGCATGGAAACAAAAGGATCCGCTTTTAAGAAGACCCTTTACTTTTAATCGTTTATTCCCCAAAGAGGGGTCTTTTGAGATATTGTATAAAAAAGTTGGCAAGGGAACAGAAATTATGAGCTACCTGAAAGCTGGCGACCAAGTAAGTCTCTTAGGACCATTAGGCAATGGGATAAAATTTCCTCAAAACACTAAAAAAATTGCCATTGTGTGTCGTGGTATTGGAGTAGCTCCAATGTTAGCCATTATAGATAAAGCGAAAGAAAAGGGAATCGATATTTACGCTTATATATCTGCTGCAACTAAAGACTTACTTCTAGTAAAAAAAGAAATAAAACAAAAGGCAAAATCATTATATATCACTACTGATGATGCTTCTTTAGGTACATCTGGAAAGGTAACAGATTTTTTAGAAAAAACCTTAAAAGATACTAAGATTGATGCAGTTTATACTTGTGGTTCTAAACGCTTAAAGCGCCACATAGAAAGGTTAAAAGAGCTATATGGACTTAACGCTTGGGTTATATTAGAAGAACATATGGCTTGTGGTTTTGGTGCCTGTAAAGGATGTGCCTGTAAGGCCAAAAAAGATAACAATCACAAAGGCAAGTATTTTTTAGTATGTAAAGATGGGCCAGTATTTCCTATTGATGAGGTAGAAGTATAATGAAAAAAGTGGATATGTCTATAAATTTAGGGGGTTTACAATTAAAAAATCCAGTTATGCCAGCTTCAGGAACTTTTGATTTATTCGAGGACAACAATCTGCCGTATGATACAAAAGTTTTAGGTGCGGTGATGACAAAAAGTATTTTTTTAAAAAAGCGCTTAGGGAATCCCTTGCCTCTCATTTGTGAAAGTACCTCCGGTTTAATTAATGCATTGGGCACTCCTGGGGAGGGAGTAGAGTATTTAATTAAGAATAAATTACCCATTTTTCGAAAGGCTAATCAGACGGTAATCGTTAGTATTGGTGGTGATGGAGTAAAAGAGTACAAATTATTGGCGGAACGATTAGATAAGGTGGAAGGAATAGCTGCTTTAGAGTTGGATCTTTCGTGTTCCAATAATGTAGATAATATTATCATTGCCAGAGATGAATTTTTAACAGAACAGACAGTTGCTCAAGTAAAAGAAGTCTCCACTAAGCCTATTATTGCAAAACTTTCTGCGAATGTAACCGACATTACTAAAATAGCCCGGGCTGCGCAGAGGGGAGGAGTAGACATTCTTTCATTAATTAACACTGTTTCTGCTATGGCTATTGATATTAAAACCAAAAAAGCAGTGCTAGGGAATAAGGTAGGAGGTTTGTCAGGACCCGCTATAAAACCGATCGCTTTGAAGATGGTCTGGGATGTAGCTCATACTGTAGATTTACCTATTATCGGGATAGGTGGAATTTCTAATAGCGAAGATGCCATAGAATTTTTACTTGCCGGAGCGAGTGCCGTTGAAGTAGGTACAGCAGCATTGATTAATCCCTTAGTAATGTTAGAAATTATTCAAGGGATAGAGAAATATCTTGGTCAACAGGGCTATAGCTCATTAGAGGAAATAATTGGATTGGCTTGATGGGTTATACCAGCAAAAAAGAAAATGTAATGCTCTTTCTTTCTGCTTTAGAAGATATATTAACATATTTAGGGTATAAAATTAATGAAAGAGGAATAATTGCAGCTGCCGATATTTATAGAAACGAAAGTAAAATATAAGATTTAATTTTAAAAAAAAGAACTAAAAGAGTAAATAATAATCAAAATCGTATACTCTACCTATTTTTTTAAAAAAAGATTTTTTTAGAAGTATATAGTATAATTAATATGTTTGAAAGTGGAATATATTTTTATAATATAGAACAGTATAAAAAGAAAGGAGATTATATGAAATCATTAAAAAAAATAATAGATATTTTGGATTATTTAAGTGAAGCAGAGAGAGATATGGGAGTAACAGAACTGAGTGTAAAATTGAATTTGCCCAAGAGTACAGTTTATAGAATACTAAAAGATTTATTAGAATATTCTATGGTTGAACAAGAAAAGGATACCTCTAGGTATAGAATTGGGTTACGTTTACTTAAATATTCAAATTCACTTTTAAGGTCTTTTGATCTCAGGCAAATTGCTAAACCTGTTTTGAAAAAGGTTTGTAATGAAACTGGAGAAAATACTTTGTTAACTGTGTGGAAAAATGACCAGGGGTTTTGTATAGATTCAATTTTTTCTAGTCAAAGTATAAATGTTAGTCTTTTTGTTGAAATAGGTCGGGAAATGCCTTGTCATTGTACTGCCGGTTCAAAAATAATTTTGGCTAATCAATCCCTAGAAGATATCCAGAGAATTATTAATAAAAAACATTTTTTAAAATATACCCCTAATACGATTGTAGATCCTAAAAAATTGATAAAACATTTACTCGAAATCAAAGATAAAAATTATGCAATTTGCGATGAAGAACTTCAACAAGGAATAAAAGCAATTGCTGCTCCCATAAAAAATATTAATGGAAAAACAATAGCAAGTATTGCCATAGCAGGGTTAGCCCAAAGAATGACTTCAAAAAATATGAGGAAACTTATTAAACTCGTTACCGATGCAGGTAAAGAAATATCTAAAAGGTTAGGATATAATAAATTTATTGAAAAATAAAATTAATGGAAATTATTTTATTTGATTAAAAAATTTTTATCAATAGAGAGATTTGTGCATTTATTCAAAATGATCAGATGATAATTAAAATTGATAAGTTCTAAGATTATTAACTAAAGATTAATTATAAATAATTATTATCTATTATTTGTATTACTTTTAAGTGGTGTTTACATATTTATCTCTTTCCTATAGAAAATAATACTATCTATCGACTTTCAAGTAAAGTATATTGTCGCAAACTATCTAAAAATATTTCATAAATTATCTTACCTTTAATCTGTACCCCTGATTCGTTCTTTTTAAAATTTTAATAATAGATAAACTTATCCAGATCATCTTGCAGCTCAGCAAGAGAGGAATAAACTTTCTTAATGAACTGCCCCCCTTCACTAGACACATTTATTTAAAAAATCATAGTACTTTTGAAATTTGAACCTGTGGTCCGATGGTCGCTGAGGCGATGAGAGCGGCCTATATCTTAAAAGAGGAATATAATCTTAAAAGCAGGATCTTAAATATACATACCCTAAAACCGATTGATAAGAAAGCTATTATAAAAGCAGCCGAAGAAACCAATATAATAATTTCTTGCGAGGAACATCAGGTAGGTGGTTTCGGAAACATTATATCTGGAGTGATAGCTCAAAATAAAAAGTATTCCACTCCCTTGCAAATGGATATGATCGGAGTAGAAGATAGATTTGGTGAATCCGGAGCTCCCTGGGAGTTAACTAAAGTATTTGGTCTTACAGCAGAAGATATCGCAAAGAGAGCGAAAGAATTATATAATAAGAAAATAGATGAATAAAATAATAACTAAAGCTACATGAGGAAAGGATCGGTTGAATCCGATCCTCTACGAAAACTAATTATTTCTCTTTACTTTTATCTTCATATCATATTGTTTCCAATTATTTCTAAAAATATTTGAAACTTATTAAACAAGAAAGGGATATTTAAATGTTTAAAAATGCTATCGTAAGAAAACCAGGTCATTCATTGGTAAATGGCATAACATCAGCTCCTGAGTTGGGAAAACCGGAATATAGAATAGCTATAAAACAACATGATGATTACATCGAGGCTTTAAAATTTTGTGGAGTTGAAGTAACTATATTGCAGGCAGATGAAAGATTTCCCGATTCTTGCTTTGTTGAAGATATGGCAGTTTGTACAAAAAAATTTGCAATGATAGCAAAACCGGGAGCACCATCA
>JAUVOA010000115.1 GCA_030599445.1 Atribacterota bacterium
AAAGCCTTAGGCGGTGATTATACTTTTGATAAATTAATATTTGATGGCAGGAAGTTTATTCCTCTTCCATCCCTCCATCAGGTCCTGGCCCTTCGCCTGGTAGCTGGCTTTAGCAGCTCTAACCTAATAGACCTCGATTTGGACGGTGAAAAATTTAAATTAGGAGGCAACTATTCTGCGGATAATCTTACCAATACTGATGTGAACACCTTCTCTCTGCGGGGTTATAAACCTGCCACTCTCGAAGGAAACAATCTTCTCTTAACCAGCTTAGAATATCGCTTTCCTCTAGCCAACATCGAACATGGCCTAAAACTTGATCCCTTCTCTATCTTTTTAGAAAGACTATCGGGTACCTTCTTTGTTGATATAGGAAATGCCTGGGAAAGCGTAGGTAAAAGTATAAATATAACCAATGAAGAAGATGAAATTCATTCTATCTGGCAGAATTTTAAATCAAGTATCGGAGTAGAACTAAAAGCAGATTTTAATTACAAATACGACTCTCCCTTTACCCTAAGATTAGGGGCAGCCAAAGCCTTGTCCGACCCCAAAGGATATGATATCTACATCACCTTAGGCTCTTCCTTCTAAAAAAGTTAACCAAAGGTGCCTGGCACCTTTGGTTAACTTTTTGTCTCTATGATAGGCCGACTTTGCTGTGATCGCCTAAAATGAATTCGTACACCCTGGGTAAGTCTTTAGAGTGGTAAACTCTCACGCCCTTGCCTATCAGGCATCTTTGCATTCGTCCCTTTATATATTCCAGTTTGCTCTCTTCTAAAATTACACTGCACTCGATTTCACTCTTTCTTATTTCTACCCTCTCAGAAATAGAAGTAAAGGGACCTACATAAGAATCGACCACTCTGACCCTTTCTCCAATTATCACCGGGCCTACTATTTTAGAATTTATAATCTCTGACCCTTTTCCGATTTTTACTCTTCCTGAAATCTGGGAGGCCTCGTCCACCACTTTCGCCTCACTAACATCCCTCTCAATATCCTCTAAAATTAAGCGATTGGCTTCTAAAATATCATCTGGCTTACCGGTATCTTTCCACCAGCCCTTAATAACTTCAGCTCCAACTTTGTAACCCTTATCGATCATCCACTGAATGGCATCGGTAATCTCTAATTCCCCCCGGGCAGAAGGTTTTATACTTTTAATAGCCTGATGAACATTTTTATCAAAAAAATAGACTCCTATTAAAGCTAAATTACTGACTGGCTCTTTAGGTTTTTCCACTACCCGCACAACTTTTCCCTCTTTTAGTTCAGCTACGCCAAAATGCCTCGGATTATTCACTTCAGTCAATAACACAAAAGCATTATAATTCCCTTGAATAAATTTATGGGCATAGCTTTCTATCCCGTTCTTTAAAAGGTTATCCCCTAAGTACATTAAAAATTTATCTTCTCCCAAAAAATCACGCGCCACCGATACCGCATGAGCCAATCCCAGGGCTTCTTTCTGTTCGATATAAGAAATATTCACTCCCCACCTACTACCCTCTCTAAGCTCATTCTTTATATCCTCTCCGGTCTCACCAATTATTATGCCGATATTTTTTATTCCGCAATCCCTAATTACTTCTATTGCATAAAACAATACCGGTTTATTAGCAATGGGGATTAAATGTTTAGCACTAGTATGAGTAAGCGGTCTAAGACGAGTCCCTTTCCCTGCACAAAGAATAATTGATTTCAATCTAATTCCTCCCTCCTCTTATTCTTCTTCCTCTTATTCCTCTTAAAATAATATCTTCCCAATATTTCTGCCAAGAATCTTCCCTACTTCTATAAATATCTTGGGATTCTTAAGCGCCTCTTTAAAAATCACAGAATGATTTTCAAAATTAGCTACCTTCTCAATAAAACCAGCATTTTTCTTAAACAACATAAATATATTTTTTAATTCTTTTTCATTTATCTCTTCATAAAATTTCCGAGCTTTTAATGCAAACTTAATCTCTTTCCCAAATTTCCTCTTCAACCGTTTATCATATTCATCTAATCTATTATCCCTAATACATTCTGCCAAAAGCTCTGCCGATTTCAACCCATAATATATCCCCCCACCAGTTAAAGGCTTTACCTGACAAGCTGCGTCTCCTACTAAAGCAATATTCTGATAAAAATTTTGGGTCAATCCTACTAAAAATATTCCGGATAATTTTTCAATAATCTCACCTTTAATTCTAAAGTCTTCTATAAACTGCTCTAAATCTTTGCGGCAATTTTTCGAAATAACTCCTAAACGGATGATATTATCTCCTTCCGGAATAATCCAGATGAAAAAAGGAATACCTTCACGAAGATGTACCTGGGTAATTGATGGAGGGGTTAATTCCTTATCTAATTTCATTCTATACTGAACTCCTACATACAATTTTACTCTTTCTCTCTTCCTGTCTTTCTTCTCATCTTTCCCATTATTTTTATTGACATTTATAAATTTTCTCACCTGAGAGCTTGGTCCATCAGCTCCAATCACCAAATCGGCATAAATATCCTCAAGAGTAGTCTTAAGTATATAACTAGACCCTTCCTTCTTTATCTCTATTAACTTCTTTCCGCATTCTATCTCCAAGCCTTGGCTTAAATTTTTATCAAACTTCTCACGATCAATTACATAAGCTACGCCTTCTCTCTTGATTTGAAAATTATCATCTCTATAAAAAAATAAAGCTCCATTAATTTGATTAATAATAGAGGTTTCAGAAAGAGGAAGTAGGGTATTTTCAAAAACCTGTCTTCCGACAAGTCCGGCACATCTAACTGGCTTTCCCACCTCTCGATGCTCTTCAATTATCCTGGTTTTAAAACCATAATTCTTTAACAATTGAGCCGTATAGCATCCTGCTGGACCTGCACCGACAATAACTATTTCCATATAAATTCCTCTGTTTTATTATGTATTATATAATGTACTTTATGCTAAATATATATTCTACAAATAAACTCAAAAACCCTTCTTTTTTTAAAAATATCTCTACTAAAATTTCACACCCCGGCACTAAATTTGTTCTACGAACTAAAAAGTTAACCAAAGGTGCCTGGCACCTTTGGTTAACTTTTTAGTGCTCGGGCGATTTTTGCGGCCACCCGAGCATTATCCTTTACCAGCTCAATATTAGCTTTCAGGCTCTTGCCTCCGGTTATTTCTTTTATCTTGTTCAATAAATAAGGAGTTAGCTTCTTTCCTTTGACCCCTTCCTTCTCTGCCCCCCTAACAGCCTCTTCTATCACTTCATTCATATACTCCACTGAAATGGAGTATTCTTCCGGAACAGGGTTGGCAATAATAATTCCCCCTTTTAATCCTAAATCCTCCATAGTTCTTATTATTCCAACTGCTTCCTTCTCATTATTTACCACATAATCAACCTTTAGTCCGCTTTCCCGACAATAAAAAGCAGGCAGCTCTTCACTCCCAAATCCGATCACCGGCACACCCATAGTCTCCAGATATTCTAAAGTCAAAGGCAGATCGAGTATCGCCTTTGCCCCACTACACACCACAGCTACCGATGTTCGCGCCAATTCCTGTAAATCTGCTGATATATCAAAAGTCTTCTCTACTCCCCGGTGTACTCCCCCTATACCACCGGTTGCAAAAACCTTTATTCCAGCCCTCTCCGCTACTAACATAGTTGCCGCTACCGTAGTAGCTCCATTTAAACCTTTAGCTACTATCGCTACCAAATCTCGTCGACTGGCTTTTAAAATATCTTTAGAAGTCGCCATAAATTCTAACTCGCTCGCCCTCAGCCCTATTTTTATCTTCCCTTTAATAACCGCAATAGTAGCAGGCACAACTCCATATCTTCGTATAATCTCTTCCATTTCCCCAGCTACTTTTAAATTTTCCGGATAAGGAAATCCATGAGATATTAAAGTTGATTCTAAGGCTACCACCGGTCTACCATTTTCCAAAGCTTCTTTTACTTCATCTTTAAAATCAAAAAATCTTTCTCCATTCACACCCATAATCAAGTTACAATAACCCACCTCTCTCTTTCTCCTCTTCTATCCTTTTTCTTAATAATCCTTCTCTTAAATCTCTCCTTACCGCTTCTTTTGTGGAAATAGTTAAGGCTGCCGCACTCAAACCAAATCTTGCCGCCACTTCAAGAGAATATCCCTTATAAATTCCATAAACAAGGCCTGCTACCAGTGCATCTCCAGCACCAGTTATATCTACTACCTCGCCTCTGTAGGGCGCCATAAACTTGCCTTTCCCCGGTTTATCCTGCTCTCTCTCTCTTGAACCACCAGCCCCGCTATAAGAGACATATATTCCTCTTTTTCCTAAAGTGACAATCACATTCTTAACCCCTCGACATCTCAGTTCCTCTGCCGCCTTCACCAGATCTAAATCCTGATCATCACCTATCTCCGCCCCCAAAATTGATTCCAACTCATCCCTACTAGGAGTTATATAATCAATAATCCATCTCCCGCTTCCGTCCAATATCTTACTTAACTCCTTAGCCTTCTCCACCGAGACCGGCTCAATCAAAAGAGGGACCTTAACCTTATTGCACAGGTCCACCACATATCCGATACTCTCCTCCGGTATATTGGTATCAACCACCACTATCTTGCTCTCTTTGATCAGATAGGCCTTGGACCTCAGATAATCTACCGTAATCTCCTCTAATATCTGCATGTCCGAGACCGCAACTTCCATCTCGCCTTTCTCATCCAATATAGCCAGGTATATTCCGGTAGGATGCTCCCCTGATATTATCATCTGCTCGGTCTTAACTCCCGCCTTCCCGGTCTCCTCTAAAATTCTTATCCCTTCTCCATCATCTCCCACCGCACTCAACAAAGTAACCGGTACATTAAGTAAAGCCAGATTATGAGTAATATTTCTTCCCACTCCCCCTGAATCAACATTTATCTTACCCGGGTTGGATGTATGTTTTTCCAGCACCTCCCCAGTAGGTCTGCCTCTTAAATCAATATTAACTCCACCTATTACCACTACCCCGCCAAATCTCTCCCGAACATTGCTTAATCTCGGAGAACTCAAAACTTCCTCTCTTATTCTGGTTATTACCATTTTACTGCTCCGCCCTATTCCGCCTTATTCCACTCTACCTTACTCTACTCCAAAACCGATAATATTTTTTTCATTATACCACAAACTCCCCTTTCTACCCCAAACTTGTCAAAAAGTTAACCAAAGGTGCCTGGCACCTTTGGTTAACTTTTTTAATAAAAAAGACAGGCGAACCTGTCCTCGTGAAAACGGGAAACGCCTGTCCTACTCTTATTTTCTCCTCCCCTTTAAAGGGAGAGGATTAAAGTGGGGGTAAATAATTTATTTTCTATATTTTCCTCACTATATACTCAATACTGTTTTTACATCTTGTATCTTGTACTTTAACTGGTTAACTAATATGACTGGCTAATCAGGTGACTGACCGACTGGCGAACTGAATTATCTTATAATTTGTATCTTAATTAGTGAATTAGAGAATCGGTCAACTGCTGAATTGAGTACACTTACACTTATACCTACACCTATAAGCAAAACGCTACCCACTATACGCTAATATGTCCCTCTTCAGGACCAATTCTTCTCTGTATCCCACTCTCTAGTCTCAGAACTAATCTTCCT
>JAUVOA010000287.1 GCA_030599445.1 Atribacterota bacterium
GCCCGGTTAGGTCTCGATTTAAATTCGGGATGGAATTGCACCCCTATAAACCAGGGATGATTCGGAAGCTCGACTATCTCTACTAATTTTAAATCCTGATTTAAGCCGCTAAGTCTTATACCGTGTTTAGAAAAATCAATCTTGTATAAATTATTAAATTCGTATCTATGCCGATGTCTTTCGTAAATTATTTCTTGGTTAAATATTTTAAAGGCAAGGGAATCTTTTTCTAATTTACAAGAGTATGTACCTAAGCGCATGGTACCCCCTTTTATTTTTATCTTCTTTTGCTCCAGCAAAAGATCAATTACGGGAAATGGTGTTTTGGGATCAAATTCTGAGCTATTAGCTCCTTCTAAATTTATTACATTTCGAGCAAGCTCTATAACTGCACATTGCATCCCTAAACAAATTCCTAAAAAAGGTATTTTATTTTCCCTTGCATATTTTACTGTTTCAATTTTACCTTCTATCCCCCTTTTTCCAAAACCGCCCGGTATCAGGATTCCATTAATATCTTTAAAAAGATTTTTTGGGGAATGTCTTTTTACTTCATCTGAATCAATTCTTTTTATTTTTACTCTACAATCATTATCGATTCCACCATGAAGAAGTGCTTCGCTAATACTTATGTAAGCATCTTTTAAACTGATATATTTCCCTACTACTCCGATATTAACTTCTCTCTTGGGATGATATATTTTATCGACCATGTTTTTCCAATTTTGTAAATCGGGACCCTGACATTTTAAATTTAAGGACTTTACAATTAAATCTCCCAACTTTTGCTCTTCAAATACTATTGGCACTTCATAAATAGATTTAACGTTTATTGCTTCAATTATTGCCCCATGTTTAATATCACAAAATAAGGATATTTTGTTTTTTACCTCTTCGGAAAGTTTTGATTGACAGCGGCAGATAATTATATCTGGTTGAATACCAATTTCCCTAAGCTCTTTTACACTATGTTGTGTAGGTTTTGACTTTAACTCTTTGGCAGCTTTTAGATAAGGAACAAAAGTAACATGTACATATAGAACATTTTCTTTGCCTATATCATTTCTAAATTGCCTTATAGCTTCTAAAAAAGGAAGGCTTTCAATGTCACCTACTGTTCCTCCGATCTCTACGATTACTACATCTACTTTCGCTTTTTTATTTTGAGAGATATTTCTAATGGTAGATTTAATCTCATCAGTTATATGAGGTATCACTTGAACTGTAGCTCCTAAAAAATCTCCTCTTCTTTCTTTAGAAATTACAGAGCTATAGATCTTCCCTGTAGTCACATTGCTATAACTAGATAAATTTGTATCAATAAATCTTTCATAATGTCCTAAATCTAAATCTGTTTCCGCTCCATCTTCGGTGACAAATACTTCACCATGTTGATAGGGATTCATAGTTCCTGCATCAACGTTTATGTAAGGATCTATCTTCTGTATAGAAATATTTAAACCTCTGCTTTTTAATATCCTTCCGATGGAAGAAGCGGAAATACCTTTACCCAAAGATGAAACTACTCCACCTGTAACAAAAATATATTTTGCCATAAATCTCCTTCGCAAATTATTTCAGAAATTTAGAAGTCAGAAATCAAAATTGAATAGAATTTTTTATTATTTATTGGTTCAATCCCTTTACCTGCACTATTAAATTAAAAACTTAAAGCGAAAAGCTATATTGGTTAATTAGTTAGTTGGTTAGTAAGTAAATTATGTGATATGTAACAAGTAAACTGTTCTTGCAAATTTAGATCTATAATCCTATTACTCATTACTGTATCCTCTACATTATCCGCTTTGCTTTTTTTCTTTACTAAATACTAAATACTGCATACTAATTTGTTTCTGGTTTCTGTTTCTTTGCTAGATAGGATTAACGAGATACGAATTAGGCTTCTGATTTCTTTTCCTTGCTCGATACGCGATACTATATACTAAATATACTATTCATATTGTAAAACATATATTTGGGTATTTTTAGGTAATGTATCCTCTGTTATTTCGAACTCACTTGATTCTAACCTTTGGACATTATCTTTATCAGATAGGAATATTTCCACTGGATCTATAGAGAATTTAATAGCCTCGGTCTTATAATGCATAGGAACTGCTACCTTAGGTTTAATATCTTTAATTATCTGAGTAGCTTGACTGCTATTTATGGTATAAAATCCTCCCACAGGAATAAATAGAATATCTACTGTACCTATCTCGTCTAATTTATCAGAATCCAAAATATGTCCCAAATCACCTAAGTGACACAGGTTTAATCCATCAGCATTTATAACAAATATAGTATTGGTCCCTCTTTGTCCTCCATAAACACTATCATGATAAGATGATATTCCTCTAAATTCCATTTTATGTGATTCCCTATTTACCACACCTTTAAATACTACGGGTCTTCCTTTTACTCCCCTCACATAATTATGATCAAAGTGTTCATGACTTACAGTTATAATATTTACTTTAATCCGGGGTAATTTATAGCCAAGAGTTTCATCGAAAGGATCAGTGATGATTTTAATTCCTCTTTCAGATTCAATTAAAAATGAAGAATGCCCTAACCATTTTATTTTCATGATTTTGCTCCTTCTCTATCTCGTATATCGAATCGCGTATACTAATTTGATTTCTATTTTCTTCACGCGATTCGCGATACTCGATACGCAATACGAGACATTAAAACATTTCCTTAATTACTTTATTCAATCTTTCTTTTGCTAATTCCGGTTTAAAGTTTAATATAATGCTTCCCATTTCGGTTTTTTGAATTATATTAAATGGCTCCAAAGAAAACATTTTAGTAATTTCTTCTACTTCATCTTCTTGCACTCTTTTAAACCCAATGTATGCATCAGTTTTTTGATTAATTATTTCAGTTAGCGACTCTACATTAAGATAAAGTTTTTTACC
>JAUVOA010000170.1 GCA_030599445.1 Atribacterota bacterium
ATTTTAGATTAACTGATTATAAGAAGGCGGGCGAATATTTTAATAAAGTGGAAGAAGATGAAGAAAATTTAGATTTGGGACAAAAAGCAAAGTTTATGGCGGCAGAATCATGGTATAATCTTAAAGATTATCAGAATGCCCGAAAAGTATATAGAAAATTTATCGAAATGTATCCTGAGGGGAATTTCTCAGCTAACGCCCAATATGCTATCGCCTGGACTTATCTGGAGAATTTAGATTACAAATCGTCCATTGAGGAATTTAAAAAACTTATAAGCATTTATCCCGATAGTAAATTTACTGAAGAAGCACAGTTTAGAATTGGCAAGAACTTTTTTCTTTTAGGAAATAAGGATATGACTAAGGCAGAACTGGGAAAGTTTATAAATTCTTACAGTAAGAGTAGTTTTAGGGCAGAAGCTATGTATCTATTAAGCAAGATATATTTACAGGAAGAGAACTGGATGGATAATATTATCAATTTAGAAAGACTGGTGAGAGAATATCCTGATAGCCCATATCTGTCAGAGGCTTTATATGGCCTGTGTCTTTCTTATTTTAAAAAAGATGAATATGAAAAGGCCATTAAGGTGGGAGAAAAATATTTAAAAGATTATTCCAATCTGGAATATGGTGATGATATCTTGTATACCAAGGCGGTCTGTTGGGAAAAGTTAGAAAATCAAGAAAAAGCTATTTCTGATTATCAGGACTTAATTTCAAAATTTCCCCAGAGCCCATATGTGGAAAAAGCTCGGGAAAGATTGGAAGCATTAAAGAAAGAAAGTGAATAGGATAATTAGTTAGCTGGTTAATTGGTTACCTAGTTAGTTGAAGAATTAATATGAAAATAGTTAACTGAATTGACTGGAAGACCGGCAAAATAATTAAGTTGCAAGATACGAGATACGAACAACGAAATTGTATATCGTTAAGAATTAGTTACGAGGTTGTTTGGTTGGTTAAATGGTTGTTGTTAAATAAATTTTTAAACCAGCTAACCAGCTAACCAACTAACTAGCTAACAATAAAAAGAAGAGGGGGCAAATGTTTAATGTTAGATGTTTTTGAAAAAGGTGGATTCTTAATGTATCCCATCTTTATATGTTCATTGATTGCAATTACTATTTTCTTTGAGAGGATGTTTTATCTAAAAAGTATTAAAACTAAAAGTAATAGATTTGTTTTGCGAGTTAAGAATTTAGTTAAAAAGGGGAGCATTGAACTGGCTATTTCTGCCTGTCGTAAAAGTCCCACTCCCATTTCAAAGATTATGTTGGCCGGTCTAATGAAATTTGGCCGTGGGCGGGACGAGATGAAAGAGGCGATTGAAGATAGTGCCAACCAGGAAATTCCTGTATTAGAGAGAAATTTGTCTATGCTTTCCACCATCGGTAATATTACTCCATTATTAGGGCTTTTAGGAACAGTATTTGGTATGGTTAAGGCTTTTAATGTAATAGCGGTTATGGGAGTTGGTAAACCAGAAGCATTGGCAGGAGGAATTTCTGAGGCACTGCTTACTACTGCCTTTGGATTGTCGATAGCAATACCGACTATCGTGGTTTATAATTATTTATCTCACCGAGTAGATAAATTGATAAGAGATATGGAAGTAAATTGTATAGATCTCATAGATCTTCTATCTTATCAGGAAGCTAATAATAGTGGGACTATTCGGGACAGTCTTAGTCAGGGTGGTGAAGTAGAATATGAAGTTTCCTCATCTGAATAAAAAAAGCGCCAGGTTTGATTTGACCCCCTTAATTGATGTAGTTTTTCTTTTATTGATATTTTTTATGCTGACTACTACTTTTGTGAATTTAGAAAATAGGGTAAAAGTTAACTTGCCATCTGGAGACTTTGCTGCTGCCGAGACATCGGAAAATATTATAGTAACTATTACCGAAAATAATACTATTTATTTTAATGGAAAACTAATAGACCCCTTAAAACTTACCGAAAGTGTGGCTGCGAGAATAAAAGAGGATCCAGAAAGAACAGTAGTTTTAGAGGCAGATAAAAATGTACTCCATGGTAAGGTAATCAGAGTAATGGATTTGCTTAAAAAGGGAGGGGCGGAAAGAATTGCCATCGCCACCCAACCTGCGGAGAAAAAATAAGATAGTATCGAGTATCGAGTATATAGTATATAGTAAAGAGAAAGAGTATAGCGAATAGCGTTTAGGTACGGGCGTAATATGCGGGAAGGAAGAATAAAAGTGCAAAAGATACAAAACAATCTACCAACCTTCTCGTAGGACAGGCGTCTCGCCTATCTATGTAAATGTAGGGGTTCGATTCATCGAACCCGTTTCGGGTTGAATAAATTCTACCCCTACAAAAAATATAAAAATATATACAGAATTTTTAGCATAATATGGCTTTGCATTTTTTGAATTATAGCTTTTCGCTTTAGATTTATAGTTTAATACCGAGATTGCCACGCTCTGATAAATCAGAGCTCGCAATGACATGAAGCACAATAGACTGATAACTGAAAACCGTGAACTTGTATCTTGTATTTAAGCTAACGACTATTCACTATTCACTAGCGACTAATTTAATCGAGGTGTAAATAATTCATGCCCATAAACAGATATAGAACAAAACGTTTAAAACAGAGTAAAAAGAGTTTTTTGGGGAGATCATTTTTAATCTCTATCATACTTAATATTATATTATTATATGCTTTCGGAAATATGATCGCCTTTGATTTCACCAGACCCTTACCAGAAAAGGAGCTTACTTTGGTTAGTCTGATTGAGATTCCAGCTCCAAAACAGCCGGAATCTAAGAAACCAGAGATTACCGAGGAGAAAGCTATTGCTCAATTGGAAGTTAAACCAAAAGCTAAACCAATTTCGCCTGAACCACCCAAGATAAAAGAAGAGGTGACCGAGACAAAAGTAGTAAGAGAGGAAGAATTAACGGAGGGAGCACCAAAAGTAGAAGTTAAAACCCCTGAGATTGAAACTGAGCCTGTGTCAGTGGTTCCTCCAGCTCAAACTAAAGAATCTTTAGGTGAGGACATAAGTGTTTCTACCGAATATTTTAAGCAGACTATAACTAGCAGGAAAGAAGTGAAGGGAGAGATATTCGAACCGGGCGAATCACAGCTTAAAGTTAATTTGGGCGAAAAAGAAGAAGAAAATATCGAAGCAACTTATGGTACTGTGGTAAACCCCGGGGAAATTACTACCCTACCGGAAGTAAAGGAGAAAGAATCTCCTTTTGGAAGTAGGCCCCTTTCTATTATGGTAGAAAATTCAGAAGGAGCCAGACCACAAAGTGGTTTAGATAAAGCCAATATTGTCTATGAAGCTTTAGCAGAAGGGGGAATTACCAGGTTTTTAGCTATCTATTATGACCAGAATGCAGAAGAAGTTGGACCGATAAGAAGTGCAAGACCTTATTTTGTTAGTAAATCTTTAGAGCATCAGGCAATTTATGTGCATGTTGGCGGGAGCGAAGAAGCATATAATTTTATAAAAGAAGAGAAGATAGATGATATAAATGAGTTTGTGGATTTTCAGCCCTTCTGGAGGTCTAAAGACCGAAACCCTCCTCACAATTTGTACACCTCTACCATAAAGTTGAGAAAAGAAGCCAATAAATTGGGTTATATCGAGATGATAAAAAAGCAGGAATATCAATTTGAAATTGATAGAAATGAAAACTTAACTGGTAGAGAAACTGATTATATAGCAATCCCTTACAACAGCAACTATACGGTTAGTTATAAGTACCTACCTGAATCGATGAAATATTTAAGATTTATGAACGGCGAACCTCACATAGATTCCAAGACCAAAGAACAATTAGCAGTAGATAATATTATAATTCAATTTGCTGATACCAAAATTATTGACGAAGAGGGGAGGCTGGCGGTAGATTTCGTTGGCAAGGGGACAGGATTATTATTTTTTAAAGGTAACACAGCAGAAATTACCTGGGAAAAGCCAGATCTGAGAGCAAGAACCATATTTTTAGACAAAGAAGGGAATAGAATGGCTTTAGCTCCCGGAAATGTTTGGATTCAAATTGTTCCTTCGGATATAAAAATACAGTACTAAGGAATGACAAATTTGGTACCTGGCACCAAATTTGTCATAAATGTAAACTTTAGTGCCTGGCACAAAACTTGTCATAAAATGAAAAAATTAGAAGAAACTTTAGAATATTTTTTAGATTATCTATCTATTGAAAGAGGTTTAGCTCAAAATACTACAATCTCTTATAGATATGATCTGATAAAGTATATTAGTTTTTTAAAAAAGAAGAAGATTAGTTCTTTTAATCAAACTAATAAAGTTTTGGTCAATAATTATTTTGTTTATTTAAGGGGAAAAGA
>JAUVOA010000169.1 GCA_030599445.1 Atribacterota bacterium
ACTATATACTAATTTATACTGGGAAATTACCGTGCTTCTTCGCCGGTCTGGTTTCCCTTTTTGTAGATAACATTTCAAAAGTTGTTATAAGACGAGGTCTGGTTTCCCGCGGGTCAATAACTATATCTACATAACCTCGTTTGGCTGCTTCATAAGGGTTAGAAAATTTTATTTGAAATTCGTCAATCTTTTCTTGACGAACCTTTTCAGGATTATCTGCTTTAGCTATCTCTTTTCTAAAGATAATATTTGCTGCTCCCTGAGAGCCCATTACGGCAATTTCCGCTGTAGGCCAGGCAATTACCTGATCTGCTCTTAAATCCCTGCTACACATTGCCAGATAAGCCCCTCCATAGGATTTACGAACAATCAAAGTAATTTTGGGAACAGTGGCTTCTGAATAAGCATATAGTAATTTTGCTCCATGCCGGATAATCCCCCCATATTCTTGAGCAGTCCCTGGTAAAAATCCCGGAACATCTACCAAAGTTAAAATGGGAATATTAAAAGCATCGCAAAATCTAATAAAACGAGCAGCTTTATCAGAAGCATTAATATCTAAACATCCCGCTAAGACTTTTGGTTGATTAGCTATTATACCTATGGATTGGCCATTTAATCTGGCAAATCCTGTGAGCATATTAGTTGCAAAATAAGGATGGGATTCAAAAAAATCTCCCTCATCTACAATGTGTTTTATTACATCTTTCATTTCATAAGGTTTATTTGGATCTGTAGGTACAATGTTTAAAAGGGTTTCTTCCATTCGATTAGGATTATCCTTACATTCTACAGATGGAGGGGTTTCCATATTATTAGAGGGTAGATAACCCATCATCTTTCTTACCATCTGGTAAACTTCCTCTTCGTTCTCTGCAGCAAAATGAGCCACTCCACTCTTCCTATTATGAGTCATAGCTCCCCCTAATTTCTCTGAAGTAACTACTTCTCCAGTAACCGCTTTAATCACATCTGGTCCTGTAATATGCATTATGCCTACATTTTTTACCATAAATACAAAATCCATTATGGCAGGAGAGTAAACTGCTCCTCCGGCCGCCGGCCCAACAATTATTGAAATCTGGGGGATTACTCCGGAAGCAATAGTATTACGGTAAAACAGTTGCCCATAACCACTTAGAGAATCTACTCCCTCTTGAATGCGGGCTCCACCGGAATCGTTTATCCCGATACATGGTGCACCCATTTTCATAGCCATATCCATTACCTTACATATCTTCTTGGCATGCATTTCTCCTAATGAACCGCCAATAACAGTAAAATCCTGAGCAAAAACATAAATCAGTCTTTCGTTAATAGTTCCATAACCAGTTACAACTCCCTCGCCGGGTGCCTCCACTTTGTCCATACCAAAATTGTTACATCTGTGCTCAACTAGAAGATCGAGTTCTACAAAGCTATCTTTATCTAAAAGAAGGTCAATCCTTCCCCGAGCAGTAAGTTTGCCTTTTTCATGTTGAGCTTTTACTCTCTTCTCCCCTCCGCCTGCTTTTACTTTTTCTTCTCTTTCTTTTAAATTTTTCATTAATTCATCAATTGATAATTTCATTAATTTAACTTACCACCTTTCTCCAGTATTTTTATAAGTAATCAAGTATCCAGAATTCAGTATTCGAAAGCAGAAGAATTTTTAATTCAACTTCTGAATCTTGGATTCTGATTACTAATTTCTATTTTGTCTACTTATCTCTCTCGCACAATTCAACGAGAATACCATTAGTGCTTTTAGGATGTAAAAAAGCTATCTTAGCTCCACCAGCTCCATATCTCGGTTTTTCGTCTATTAACCTGACTCCTTCCTTTTTTAATTTTTCTAATACTTCCTCAATATTATTAACTCTAAAAGCAATATGTTGAATCCCCTCACCTTTCTTCTCAATGAACCTGGCAATAGGGCCCTCTGCTGAAGTGGATTCTAACAGTTCTAATTCATTATCTCCTAAAGGTAGAAAGGCAACTTTAACTTTCTGTTCTTCCACAATCTCTTCACCAGCAACTTTCAACCCCAGTATATTACTTAAAAGTTCACTGGTTTCTTTAATACTTTTTACCGCAATTCCAATATGATCTATCTTTTCAACCATTTTTTACACCTCCTTGTGTATAAGATTGCACTAATATATTTGATAATTTCTCTACTGCAGTATAGGGATCTTCTTCCCGTTTTATTATTTTAGTTACTATTTTATTTAAAAATCCGTTATCAATAAAAGTTGAAAGCATTTCTTTCCATTGTTCCTGGATAAGGTCAAATATCTCTTTCTTGGTGCTCTCCCGGCGTCTTTGTTCTAATTCCCCACTCTCCTTTAGATGTTTGATATGTCGATCAATTTCTTCCAAAAGTTTTTTAATACCGACATTGTCTGTAGCTATAGTCTTTAGAACCGGAGGATGCCATCTGCTATTTTGGCTTAAATCTAACATCATTTCTATTTCGGTAGCTAAACGTTCAGAACCTTCTTTGTCAGCTTTGTTAACCACAAAAATATCTCCTATTTCCATTATCCCAGCTTTTATAATCTGGACATCGTCTCCCATTCCTGGCATGCTTATCAATACAACTGTATCTGCTACTTTAACTATATCTACTTCTGATTGACCTACTCCAACTGTTTCAATAAATATTATATCTTTACCTAAAGCATCTAATATCTTAACCGTTGCCTGGGTAGCCTGAGAAAGACCCCCCAGATGTCCTCGAGTACTCATGCTTCTTATAAAAACCCCTTTGTCTAAGCTTAAATCCTGCATTCGGATTCTATCACCCAACAACGCCCCTCCTGTAAATGGACTAGTGGGATCTATGGCAATAATACCTATTTTCTTGCCCTTTTTTCTTAATATTTTGGTAAGTTTATCGGTAATAGTGCTCTTACCTGAACCAGGAGGACCGGTTATTCCAATTACTAAGGCATTTCCGGTATAATTATAGAGCTTTTTCAAAATCTCCTGAGCTTGGCTAAAGTTATTTTCTACTAAAGTTATTAGCTTAGCAGTTGCTCTGCGATCACCATTAATTATTTTTTCTATGATTTCCATTTGAATTACCTTTGCTCGTATTGCGTATTGCGACTATTTGTATATAGCTTAAGTGTGCAGTGTAGGGGGCGGATTTATCCGCCCCGAGTCGTTTTGGTAATTTTTTTTAAGCGGGTTCGATGAATCGAACCCCTACCCAATACGCTAAACGCTGTACGCTTTACGCTATAAATTATTTTACTTTTTCTTTAATAAATTTAATTATGTCACGAGTATCTGTACCAGGGGTAAATATTTCAGCTATACCTATCCTTTTTAATTCGGGAATATCCTCCTCGGGGATTACTCCTCCACCCATAACGATAATATCTTCAACATTATTTTCTTTCAGGAGTTCCATTACTTTGGGAAAGAGATGGGTATGGGCTCCTGATAAAATACTCAATCCAATAACATCTACATCTTCCTGGATAGCAGTTTCCACAATCTGCTCAGGAGTCTGCCGCAATCCAGTATAAATTACTTCCATCCCAGCATCCCTTAGAGCTCTTGCTACAACCTTTGCTCCTCGGTCATGGCCATCAAGTCCAGGCTTAGCTATTAATACTCTAATTTTTTTTCCTTCCATTTTTTTCATTCCTCCACTTTTTAAAGCTTTACAGACTCTTTATATTCACCAAAGATACTTCTTAACACATCACAAATTTCGCCCAATGTGGCATAAGATTTTACACAATTTAAGATCAAAGGCATTAAATTAGTGTCTGTTTTTGCAGCTTTCTCTAATAATTTCAAATTTTCTTTTGTTTTACAATTGTCTCTTTCCTCTTTTAACTTCTTAAGTTCCTCAACTTGCCGGTGACCCACTTCCGGATTAACTTTTAAAAGACCTTTGGGCGAACCTTCTTTTATCTTAAACTTATTAACCCCTACTACTATCCTTTTGCCCTCTTCGATATCTTTCTGATATTGATATGCACTATTCTGAATCTCCTGCTGAATAAATCCTTTTTCAATAGCCTGAGGAGAACCGCCTAACTTATCAATTTTTTCGATATACTCCAATGCTTGTTTCTCAATTTCATTAGTTAAGGCTTCTACATAGTAGGAACCTGCCAAAGGATCAACTGTTTCAGTTACTCCGCTCTCGCTAGCTAGTACTTGTTGGGTTCTAAGAGCGATCCTTACCGAATCCTCCGCAGGTAGAGCCAGGGCTTCATCTCTTGAATTTGTATGGAGAGATTGGGTTCCACCTAATACTGCTGCTAAGGCCTGTATGGTAACTCGAATAATATTATTATCCGGTTGCTGAGCAGTTAAAGTACAGCCGGCTGTTTGGGTATGAAATCTAAGCATTAAAGATTTTTTATTC
>JAUVOA010000160.1 GCA_030599445.1 Atribacterota bacterium
AACATTATATCTGAAACATATACCGAGGTTCTCCCCCATTTGATAGAAAGCAAATATCAGAATGATTTAACTTTAGCAGTGAAAAAAAATATAAAAGAAAATGAAGGCTCTTACGCAATTGGAGATATTACTGATCATGATCCAGAAAAATTGGTTGTTTCTCGTTGCGGGAGCCCTTTGATTATCGGAATAGGAGAAGGAGAAATGTTTTTAGCTTCTGATATTCCCGCTTTACTTAGTTATACCAATAGAGTAATCTTTTTAGAAGAAAGAGAAATTGCTACTATAACTAAAGATGGAGTAGAGATAATCAATTCCGAAGGTAAAATTTTACAGAAGGAAGTAGTAAATATTGATTGGGATGAAGAGATGACAGAAAAGAGTGGATATAAACATTTTATGTTAAAAGAGATCTTTCAAGAAACTATGGTTATTCGTAATAATTTAGAAGGTAGAATTAATCTGTCTACAAAAACACTGGAACTTGACAACCTATCTCTTCCTTTAGATAAAATTAAAGAAATAGAAAGGATATCTATTTTGGCTTGTGGGTCTTCTTATTATACAGCCTTAGCAGGTAAATATATATTTGAGGAGTTAACCGGTATTCCGATAGAAGTGGATTATAGTTCTGAATTTAGATACAGAAAAATATTACTGGGTAAAAAAGATTTAACCATTCTGATATCCCAATCAGGAGAAACTGCGGACACTATAGCTGCGCTAAGAGCTTGCCGGGAAGCTGGCTCTTATATATTGGCTCTTACCAATGTAAGGGGAAGCACTATCAGTAGGGAAGCAGATAGTGTAATGTATATTAAGGCAGGTCCGGAAATAGGTGTGGCTACTACAAAAGCTTTTATTTGTCAATTAATGTGCCTTTACATACTATCTCTCTATTTTGCTCAAGTCAGAGAGGCTCTTGATTCGTCGGAGATTAATAAAATAATTTCCGAGTTAATAAAGATTCCTCAAATGGTCGAGATTATCTTACTTAGGGAACCAGAAATTATAAAATTAAGTGAAGAATTTTTAAGTTTCCATAATTTTTTATATCTAGGACGAGGAATTAATTATCCCATTGCTTTAGAGGGAGCCTTAAAGCTTAAAGAAATTTCTTATATTCATGCTGAAGGCTACCCTGCAGGAGAGATGAAACACGGTCCTATTGCTCTTTTGGATAAGACTTTTCCGACAGTGGTAATCGCTCCCCGAGATAGAGTTTATACTAAAGTAATTAACAATATAAAAGAAGTTAAAGCCCGGGATACCCTGGTATTAGCGATTGCCACAGAAGGTGATAAAGAAATTATCAATATAGTAGATAGAGTATTTTGTATCCCTAAAACTTCGGATATACTGTATCCTATATTATCAGTCATACCTTTACAATTATTTGCATATCACATTGCTGATAGATTGGGATGTGATGTAGATAAACCGAGAAATTTAGCTAAAAGTGTTACTGTGGAATAGAAACTAGAAAGAATAGCATTCAATTGATAATCGCCCACATAAACTTTAGTAGGGCAATAAGATAAAGAAAAGAATAGTAACCGTTCTTGTTTTTTTATCTTATTTATTTTCTGAATCCTTTCTTTCTCTTTACACAATACACGATACTCGATACACAATACGAATAATAATCTATTTTGTAAAATAAAACGATAAAGAGTATAATTGTAAAAATATATTTAAGAAAAAATTTGAGGGGGAAGCTATAAATGAGAAAAATGACCAAAGAAATGATTTTAAATAAGGTTGAAGAACTAAATATAAAATTTGTAAGATTGAGATTTACCGATATTCTGGGAATGCCCAAAAATGTGGAAATTCCGGTAAGAGAACTGGGAAAAGCCCTTAATGGGGAGATTATGTTCGACGGCTCTTCTATTCAGGGTTTTGTTCGGATTGAGGAATCAGATATGTATTTAAAACCAGATTACTCCACCTTTACCGTAAATCCCTGGGAAGAAGAAAAAGATGTAGCCCGAATTACCTGTGATGTTTATAATCCTGATGGTTCGCCCTTTGATGGTTGTCCCAGAAATAATTTAAAGAAAGTGCTAAAAGAAATAGAAGAAATGGGATATTCTACCAATCTTGGGCCAGAAGTAGAATTCTTTTTATTTTTTAGAGATCAAGAAGGGGAAGCGACTACTAAGACTCATGATCGAGGAGGGTATTTCGACCTTTTGCCTGTTGATTTAGGGGAAGAAGCGAGAAGAGATATGGTAATTGCTTTGGAAAAATTAGGTTTTGAAATTGAAGCCTCACACCACGAAGTTGCTCCCGGTCAGCACGAGATTGATTTCAGGTACTGTAATGCTCTAACTTCTGCCGATAGAATAATGACTCTAAAACTAACCGGTAAGACCATAGCTTTAAAACATAATTTACACGTTACCTTCATGCCTAAGCCTATTTTCGGAATAAATGGTTCAGGAATGCATACCCACATATCTTTGTTTAAAAATGGTGAAAATATATTTTATAATTCTAATGGGAAGTATCAATTGAGTAAGGAAGCATTATATTTTATCGGTGGATTATTAAGACATGCCAAAGGCTTTACTGCAATTACCAATCCTTTGGTAAATTCTTATAAGAGATTAACTCCTGGTTATGAAGCTCCGGTTTATATTGCCTGGTCAGAGAGAAATCGTAGTCCTTTAATCAGGGTACCAGCAGCAAGAGGAGATGGTACCAGGGCGGAACTGAGGAGTCCCGATCCATCCTGTAACCCGTATTTAGCTTTTGCAGTAATGCTAAAAGCAGGAATAGATGGAATTAAAAATCAGATTGATCCGGGAGAGCCGGTAAGTCAAAATATTTATACTATGAGCAAAGAGGAAAAAATATCTCTGGGTATTGAAAGTTTGCCTTCAACTTTGAATGAAGCTTTGTTAGAATTAGATAAGGACGAAGTAGTAAAATCTGCTTTAACCGATCATATTTTAAAAAATTATATCGAGGCTAAGAGAGAAGAATGGGAAAGCTATCGTATTCAAGTTCACCAGTGGGAATTGGATAGGTATTTAACGATTTATTGATTGCTAGCGTAGAGCGGATAAATTTAGTTAACTGGTTAGTTAATAGAATAATGTTTTAAACTAGCTAACTAGGTAACCAGGTAACTAATTAACGAATATCATTTGGAGGTGAAAATTATTAATAATTGCAAGTTAAAAAAAATTGATTTAAGAAGTGATACGGTTACCTTGCCAACAGATGAGATGCGAGAAGCTATGAATAATGCCGAAGTGGGAGACGATGTTTTCCAAGAGGACCCTACAGTTAATCAACTGGAAGAATTAGCCGCTAAAAAAGTGGGGAAAGAGGCAGCATTATTTGTACCGAGCGGTACTATGGGTAATCTTATTGCGGTATTGACTCATTGCCAAAGAGGAGATGAAGTAATTTTAGATATAGACTCTCACTTATATTATTACGAGGTGGGTAGTATATCGGCAGTAGCGGGAGTGATACCCCGGTTGATTACCGGAGATAAAGGAATTCCTGATCCTCAGGACATTAAGAGGGCATTGAGAGATGAAAACATTCATTACCCTAAAACAACTTTAATCTGTTTGGAAAATACTCATAATCGAGCAGGTGGAACAATTACTCCCCCTGAAGTAATCGAGGAAATCTACCAATTGGCCCATCAACGGAATATTCAAGTTCATTTAGATGGTGCTCGAATATTTAATGCTGCTATCGCCTTAAATATTGAACCCGCACTTCTCACTAAAAATGTTGATTCAGTGATGTTCTGTCTTTCCAAAGGTCTTAGTGCCCCGGTAGGGTCAATTTTAGCTGGTGCAAAGGAATTTATTCAAAGAGCCCGTAAAAATAGAAAGATGCTGGGTGGAGGGATGAGGCAGGCAGGTATTTTGGCAGCAGCTGGGATAATTGCCCTCGAACAGATGATGGAAAGGTTAAAAGAGGACCATAAAAATGCTCGAATTTTAGGAGAAGGTTTGGCCAATATAAGTGCAATAAAAGTTGATTTAGAGACAATTCAGACTAATATGGTCTATTTTGACCTTCAGGAATCAGGAATGGATACTTACCAGTTTTTGCCTAAATTAGCAAAATATAATATATTAGGTTTACCGAGACCACCCACCAAAGTTCGTTTAGTTACTCATTACGGAATTAGCGAAGAAGATATTTATGCTACCATAAAGGCGATAAAAGAAATAGTTAACAACTAAAATTAGTATATAGTATTCCATTCTAGCGGATAGCGTTTAGCGTAAGCGTAGAGCATCTAGCGTGTAGTGTATAGAATTAGTTAGCTGGTTATATAGTTACTTAGTTAACTGGTTAAGAAAATAGAATAAAGAAGCCAAATACATATCTCATATCTCGTATAAAATACAGTAACAAGCAATGTGTAATGAGTAATAAGATTAAATTTCCTAAATTATAAAAACAGGTATTTATTACAGGTTATTTATCACGTGTTACACATTACATCACTTGTTGGTCAGTTAGTTATTTGTTTATGCAGTAAGCTACATAACTAAGTAACCAACTAACCAATTA
>JAUVOA010000016.1 GCA_030599445.1 Atribacterota bacterium
ACAACAACGCTTTCACTTTTTTGCCCCTCCTTTCTTCAAGTTTAAATTCATTGTGTATTTTCTTTATATATACTTAATTCTACAAATTTTTCAAAAATCCTCTTTTTTTATTAAAATTAGATAAAATTTTTGTTTTTTATTGAAAAACTATGTTAATTGGTTAAATGGTTTAAGTAGTTTACGGGTATCATTTATCAGTTGCAAGATACAACCACAATAATATAAGATAGATTCCCGTTTCCATTGGGATGACAGAAGCAGGAGATATAGTAACAACCTCACCACAACTTGTAATCTAAAATAATTATCTGGTTGTTTTGATTTTGTTTCCTTAACTAGCTAACCAGGTTACCAATTAACCAGTTAACCAATTCTTAACGGGATACGAATTTAGTTTTACGCTTTGCGATTTTAGTTTTTAGTTTTTCACTATATACTGCATACTACATGCTCGATACTTTCTATTCGAACTTGCGAAAAACATAAAAAGGAATATAATTAAGAAAGATTTTTAATTAAGGGGGGATAACCTTGAAAATAAAAGAAGTTATGATCCCAGACCTGACTTCCGTATCTGCCGATACTCCGATAAAAGCGGTTGTTAAGATTATGAGCCAACAGCGTATGGTGGGATTACCGGTGGTAGATAGTGATCAAAATGTCATTGGAATAATTACGGAAAGTGATATTACTAAAGCTAACTTGCCGGGCTATTATAAAGAATTACAAAATCCATCTTTTATCCCTGATTTCGACCAGTTTTCCAAATAATATGTCGAATTACCTGTCATGTTTTTATCTTCTCAGATTTTTTATTTCTTTTTCTAACCATTTCGGGTATTCAGGAACAGCCCCAGATTGGGAAACAACAAAATTACCTACTTTTTCAGCAAGTTCTGCTGCTTTACAAACACCATTACCACAAAGATAAGAAAACAGAAAACCTGCACTATAGCTGTCTCCGCCTCCTACGGTATCAACTACAGGTCCATTTATACCCAGTACTTTCTCCAACTTTCCATCACAATAAATGGATGATCCGTTCTTACCATGAGTAATACAGATAATAGAAAGATCATATTCTTGAGCAAGAGTTTCAACAAAGTCTTTTTGCTTAAATTTTTGAATAAAGAGTAGTTTGGACAGGACAAGAGCTTCCTGATCGTTTAACTTAGTAATTGTACTCTGGAGCAATGATTTTTCAATCCAATCTTTTTCGTAGTAATTTTGTCTTAAATTAACATCATAGAATATATGATTAGGTTTTATTTTGGGAATAATCTGGTTAAGTATTTTCCGATTTTCTTTGGTTCGCTGGGCAAGGGTTCCAAAACAGAATATTTCCCATTTGGTTTTTGTTATACTATCTACTAAATCTTGATCTAAAGCAATGTTATCCCAGGCAACATTTTCTTTTATCATATAAGCAGGATGTCCTTTTTCATCCAGATTTACCTCTACAATCCCGGTGGGCAAATGGGGATGAACCCGGATAAACGAAGAATTAATACCTCTTTTTTCTGCTTCTTTTAAAGCTTTTCTACCCAAATCATCTTTGTCCACAGAAGAAATGAGTGTTGATTTAAATCCCATTTTTGTCAGATGAGCAGCAAGATTAAAGGGAGCACCGCCAATATAAGTTTTACTATCTATGATATCCCAGAGGATTTCACCAAATAACAGTGCTTTCATATCTTTGCCTATCCTACTTAAAGATTATATTTTTGTTTATATATACTAATTTTAAATTCTTTTTACATTTTCTACATTTTCCTAAATAAAATAATTTCTAAAATGAATAGTATCAGTAAAAATTGTATGTGTACAAACTACTGACTATATATTGTAGCAAAAATAAGCATATAATCTATATTGTATACAATTATAATAATGAAGTATAAAAAATTCGTTTATTCAATACCATAGTTACTGCACCATATATACCCGCATCCATACCAATCGTCGATAATTCTATTTTAGTAGTAGACTTTATTATTGTCATTGTAAAACGGTTATATG
The DNA here is from genome assembly GCA_030599445.1 of Atribacterota bacterium. Lineage (GTDB taxonomy): Bacteria > Atribacterota > Phoenicimicrobiia > Phoenicimicrobiales > Phoenicimicrobiaceae > Sediminicultor. Next base: position 2,020 of record JAUVOA010000016.1, read on the forward strand.
ATTCAACAATTGGGTCCAATAATAATTTACCGGCAGCTGAAATTCCTCCTCCAATAATAATTTTATCTGGGTTAAAAACATTTTCTACAAATGAAAGCCCTTTACCAATATAATAACCTGCCTCTTTAAATATTTTTTGAGCTACCGGATCACCTTGTTCAGCTCTTTCAGCTACATCTTTCGCTGTTATCCATCCATTTTTACTATCATTATATAATTGATTTGCTTTTCGCTCAATTACATTACCAGAAGCTACAGCTTCAAGACACCCATATTTACCACAATTACAGAGTATTTTTTTAGCTGTTATTGGTATATGCCCAAATTCACTATGCTTATTATATAACTTACCATTAATCATTAGAGCAGAGCCAATTCCGTAGCCAACGTTTACATAAAAAATATTTCTCACACTTTCCCTTTTGCCATGCCATATTTCACCAATTGCCATAACTCTAGTACAATTATCAGCAAATACGTGTAAGCCTGTTTTTTTTTCTAAAATACTGGTTATATTGACATTTTTCCAGTTAAAATTTGGAGAATATTTTATGATACCCGAAGAGCTGTCGACTATCCCTGCCTCCGCTATTCCAATTCCCTCAATTAAATTTTTTTTAATGTTCGCTTGTTTAATTACTTCTTCCACTAAATTGGAAATTTGTAAAATGATCTTTTCCACGCTATGACTACAATTAGTTGGAACACGAATTTTTTTTATAATTTCTCCTTTTAGGTTTGCGATACCCACAACTATATTAGTAGTACCAAGATCTATCCCAACTACAAATCTCCCAGAGGAATTTGTTGACAAAATAACAGGATGCCTCCCTCCCGTCTTTTTGGACTCACCTTCGCCTATTACGGATACAATTTTATTTTTAATAAGTCCATTAACTACCCTTGATACAGTTGCTTTACTTAATTTAAGTTTCTGGGCAATCTGGGTACGGGATAGCCCATTACTATTTCTTAAAAGGTTTAAAATTAAAGCTTGATTTATTTGACCCATAAGTTTCGGATCGCCTTTTCTTGCACCTGATGCTTGAACACTCATTGCATTCTCCTTCAATTAATTATATTTAGCTATGCTTTATATTTATAATAATCCAATTTTAAATATTAATCACTGTTGGCTATACACATATGTAGGTTAAAATATTATTGTTGGGGTAATTGTATCTATATTATTATTAGTTTAACACCTTCAGAATTTTTAGATCCAACAATTTTAATGTTTTTCTTGTTAAATAATTATTAACCATTCTACCTTTCTAGAAAAATTTAACTCACCCTTGCTTATTTGAAAATTAAATCTCAAAACAAAAAGAGCATCTTTCTCTATTTTTTACCGTAATACAATTTTCCCTTAATTTTATGAAAAACAAGCAACAGAACTTAGTATCTACATTTTCTTAAAAATCTACTTCTCAAAAAACAAAAATCAAAAAGTCCGAAGTTTATAATTTAGTTGGGACGCGGGGTCGAAAAAAAAGTTCTTTTCACGTGTCAAAACAAGATTGTCATTTTGATAAGACATTTTCCCAGTTAAAAATTAAAGTACAATTTCATTGTTTGTCTTTCTCTATAAATTTTATTCTTCTCTATTAGGACATAATGCAAAATTTTATAAGTAAAAGTCCGGTTCATAAAATTCCATTAATAACTGCAGAAAATCCTATTTGATAAGGCAGCTAACGACTATAGAAATTCCTAATAATCTCTTTCCTCTAATGGAATTCATAATCTCAAGCTGTCCAATAGGCATAGATTATAAATATATTCTAAGAGTTATTCTTTAATTGATAAACAGTTTTGACAGAAATATAACCTGAGATATTCTATTGTTAATCTATCTATACTAAAACCCTTCTGTTCTTTTCTGCACACTGCAGTTTAGTTAATATATTTTGCGTTTATTTATAAGATTTTTTAAGCATCTTATAAATTTCATTTCTTGTAGCGATCCTGGGGTTAACTGTATAGTCAGGTAGTTTAAGTGTATCATCTGCAATAGCTGCTAATTCCTCTTCGGGGACCCTTAATTCCTTAAAGGTGAGTGACATTCCGATTTTCTTTAAAAATTTATCTATTTCTTCACATGATTTTTCTGCGGCTTCTTCATTAGAAACATCCTCAAGTTCACAATTAAAAATTCGACCAATATTTGCAAATTTTCTAAGCGCTGATTTATAAGTATAACACATAAACTCAGGATAGATCACTGCCAGAGCTTCGCCATGCATAACATGGGGTACATGCCCGCTAATAGCCATGCCTATTCCATGGGGCAAGGTAGTTCCCGCATTGGCAATACATAATCCTGCCAGAGTATCTGCCCAAGCCATTTCTATTCTGGCTTCTTTATTAGTTTTACATTTAATGGCAATTGGAAGGTATTTTATTACTCTTTTTATTGCTTTCTTGGCAAGCATATCAGTGTAAACTGATGCATTTTTATGAATATAACTTTCAAAAGCATGGGCAAAAACATCAAATCCCGTTGATGCAGTTATATGTTCGGGTACAGTTAACATTAATTGCGGATCAATAATACTAACTCGGGGATAGAGGAGGGAATCTGCTAGAGCGAACTTACATTTTTGAACTGTATTTGTTACAACTGATATGGGGGTTACTTGTGAGCCAGTTCCGGATGTGGTGGTAACAACAATAATAGCAAGTCTTTTTTCAGTAATCTTTTTATTACTAAATAAGCGATAATCCCAGGCTTCACCTTCATGGGTAGCCCCTACTGCAATAGCTTTTGCAGTATCCATGCTTGAACCCCCACCAACACCGAGAACTACATCAATATTATTTTTAATTGCAATCTCGGCTCCCTTATTTACACTATCGGTTGTGGGATTAGGAATAACACCGTCAAAATGAGAAACTTTTACATTGGCTTCTTTTAACGATTTCTTAATATTTTCAAATACGGGAGCCATGGTGTCAAAAACGGGAACAGTTACCATTAAGCATCTCTTCCCGAATCGAGATACTACTTCACCAATTTCTTCAACCCGGCCCCAACCAAATTTAATTTCAGTAGGTTGATAATAGTCAAATGCTTTCATCTTACCCTCTCCTTTCATAATTTAATCATAACTTTCATAATCTTATCCTTTTTCTCTTCTATATATTTATAAGCTTCTAAGTAGCACTCAAATGGGAAATGTTCTGTTATTATGGGATCAAGTTTCACTTTACTTTCTTCAATTAATTCAATTGCTTTCCTATAATCTTCTTCCTGATACATTAATGTTCCAATCAACTTAAGCTCTCTATCCTGAACCAAACCCAAATCAACAGTTGCTTTTTCCGCAAATACACCAACTACAATAATATCCGTGCCCTTACGGGCATTAGCGATAGCTTGTTCCGTTGTTGTATTAATCCCAACACATTCCAAAATTAGGTCTGCTTTATCTTTGCCAAATGTATCAATTAGTTCTTCTCCGATATCCTGAATCTTGGAATTCAAACAATAATTTATGCCACATTCCCGGGCGATATTAATACGATAGTCACTAATTTCAGTTATCATAACACTCTGAGCACCCATTCCATTTGCAGCCTGAGCTACGAGATTACCGATAGGACCGGCTCCTAAAATTAAAATTTTCCTCCTCTTAATATCTCCTCCTCTTTTTAAGGCATGAACAGCAACCGCTAAGGGTTCTACTAATGCACCATGATCATAACTTATATTTTCTGGTAACTTTAATACTTTCTTTAAATCAACTGCGAAATATTCTGATGCCATCCCAGTTGCTTGAAAACCCATAACCTTTAAATTATCACAAATATGATTTTGACCATGCTTACAGGAATAACACCTACCACATACAATCTGGGGTTGTATTGTAACTTTATCACCTTCTTTGAAATTTGAACCACCATTGCTTAATTTAACAATCTCTCCTGAAACCTCATGTCCCTGTACCACCGGATAGGATGTATAAGGATGTTTACCATGATAAACATGTATATCTGAACCACATATACCAATTCTTTTAATCTTCACAAGAACCTGGCCCTCTTTAACTTTCGGAACGGGAACATCACGAAATTCAATTTTCCCCGGAGCTGTCATTACCGCCTGCTTCAAAAAGCTCACCTCTTCTTTTTTATATCTACTGACAATTATCAAAAACTTAGTTATCTACTTAAAAATATGATATAAAATAATTTCATTAAAAAAGTGTAAAGTCAAAATAAAATTATTCCCAAAATTCAATTTTATTACTAAAATATCTCCTAACTAAACCTACTTAAAAAATGAGCTAAGGGTTTTAAAATTTTAAAACCCTTAGCTCTTACATCAGTAATACTATAATTTAGGTGGACTCATATATTTACCAATGTTTTCTTTGTAGATAATAGATACACCAGTATCTACCAAAGGAGGAACATGGCCAAATGGTGGCCTCTGAGCAGTAATTTCAGTAGGATGATTTGCATTATAGGCAAGAATCATACTCATGAAACCCATCAGATAAGGATCTTGTCCGACAGTACCACGCATTTCACCTTTTTCAATTAACTCAATATTGGGCATACCAAAGTCAAAGCCCATAATTTCAACTTTGCCCTGCCTACCAAGATTTCTCACGGCCGCACAAGCACCCGGACCTGGATTACCATGGGCAGCAAAAATACCATCAATATCGGGATTAGCCTGTAGCATAGCAGTAAGTTGTGTTTCTGCCACTGCAACACCGCCTTCATCATTTACAATAGCAACAATTTCATCGCCTTCAGCCAAGGCGGCTGTAAACCCTTCAACTCTTTCGGCCAGATGGGCAGGTCCCGGGAAAGTGGAGATACCTATTTTACCCTTTCCACCTAACCATTCAGAAATAGCTTTTCCAGCTACATATCCGGCATTATAGTTATTAGTACCAACAAAGCTTAGACGTTTGCTAGCTGGCGCATCGGAATCAAATGTTATTACAGGTATTTTAGCATCTATTGCTTTGTTGATTGCAGGAACAAGGGCACTTGCTTCTCCTGCTGTCACAATAACACCATTTACACCCTTAGCAATTAACTGCTCTATGGCGCGGGCTTCAAGTGCAGCATCCCATGTAGATGGACCCTGAAGCTCAACTTCAATACTTGGATCCAGCATTTCGGCAGCATCAATCATACCTTTGTAAGCCCAGTTAAAGAATTCAGAACCCTTTAAGAAAACCACCATTGCGTAACGTTCAGCAGCAAAAGAGGCAGCTACAAAAGTCAGTAAAAAAATCATCACAAGCATCAAGATTATAAATTTTTTCATTTTTGAATTCTCCTTTTAATTTTATTACTTTCCATTTCTTAGAAACCTACAGAATACTAGCTTTTTTAAACCCTTACCATAGGCATTCCCCCTTAAAGCATTTTTTGTCCATATATAATTAATTGGACTAACATGTTTAACTTGCCTTAATTAGCCACTAAAGCATAAATTCACGCCATCTTTTTAATACACCAGTACCTTCGCGTTTCGCTCCAATATACTCTTCTAAAAAAACAGCAATTAATAACATAGAACCATAAACCACCTCCTGCCAGTATGTGGGGGCACCTGTTTGAACAAAAGTGTTATTTATTATGGCAAGGAAAAGTATACCGAGAATAGTCCCTCCAATATTTCCCTTACCCCCACTTAAACTGACCCCTCCAATAATAACTACTGTAATAACACGTAATTCTATACCTATACCAAAACCTGTATTGGCACTAATATACTGTGAGGCAGTGATAATTCCAGCAATTCCAGCCAGAATAGAATTGAGAACATATATAAATATAATAAATCTATCTATATTTATACCAGAATATCTGGCTGAATTAATATTACCACCTATGAAATAAACCTGTTGAAAATACTTATGGTTTTTTAAAAGATAGGTAAAGGCAATAGCCATTACTGCGAATAGAAAAATTGGAAAAGGTATTCCAAAAACCCTGCCCTGTCCAAAAAAATAGAACGCTGGTGGAAAACCTGTTACCGTTTCCCCTTTAGTAATAACCAAATTAACACCTCTAAGAGTAGTTAAAGTAGCCAGGGTGCATATAAAAGGATGTACCTTCAAGCGATTAATCATCTGCGCATTCACAAAACCTACCAAAGCTGATAATAAAAGTGCCAACAATATGGAAACAGTAATCCCAAAATTATTATTTAAAAAGATACCTACCATAATTGCTGAAAAAGGCATGACACCGGCAATAGAAAGATCTATACCAGCCGAGATTATTATCAGGGTCATTCCCAGGGCCATAATTGCTTCCTGTACAAAACCCATTCCCAGTATTTCAATATTTATAGGTGATAAAAATCGCGGAAAAAATATTGCCATTCCTATAATAATCAAAACTATTGTTGTTAACAAACCAAGGTTTTTCACCTTCGTGATAGTACGAAATTTTTCATTAAGACTCACAAATCAACCCCCTCTTTTCTACAAAGTTGCATATTTCATTATTTCTTCCTGTGTAGCATCCTTCTCAAGGATACCAGTTATTTTTCCCTCATTAAATACGGCAATTCTGTCACAGAGACCAATTATTTCAGGTAATTCAGATGAAATTATAATAACACCAACCCCACTTTCTACCAATTTCCTTAAATGCTTGTGAATCTCTGCCTTTGCCCCAACATCAACCCCACGGGTTGGTTCATCAGCTATTAATATCTTTGGTTCCGCATTGAGCCACTGAGCCAGTAGTGTTTTTTGTTGATTGCCCCCGCTGAGATTCAGAATAAGAATTTTATCATCAGCAGGCTTAATATTTAGATAATCAATAAAATGTTTAGCTTTTTCTTTTATTTCTCTATTTTTAAGAAAACCCCTCTTATTCACAAACTTATTTATAGAAGCAGCAATTATATTCTGCCTTAAAGTTTTTTCCAGAAATAGACCCCAGTTTCTTCTATCTTCTGTCAAATAACAAATGCCATTTTTAATTGCATCCCGGGGAGATTTAATTTCTACTTTTTTTCCTTCTAATATAACTTCTCCTGATTCAGGTTTTTCAGCACCAAAGATAGAGCGGGCTACTTCAGTTCTTCCTGAACCAACAAGTCCTGCAAATCCAAGGATTTCTCCCTTATATAAATCAAATTCAATACCTTCAAATTTTGCTTTTCTACTGAATCCTTTTACAGAAAATATCTTTTCTCCAATATGGGAACTTTTATCAGGATACAAATTACCTAACTCCCTTCCTACCATCATTTTAATTATCTCTTCAATGCTGGTTTCTTTTGTTTTCCTGGTTCCGATTAACTTTCCATCTCTTAGTACAGACATCTTATCTGATATTTTAAAGACTTCCGTTAATTTATGGGAAATAAAGATAATCGTAACTCCCTTTGATTTTAAATCATTGATAACCTGATAGAATAAGTTTACTTCTTTTTCTGATAATGCAGAGGTAGGCTCGTCAAAGATAATAATTTTTGCATTTTGAGATAGGGCTTTAGCAATTTCTACAATTTGCTGCATGCCCACACTTAAATCACCCACCAGAGTTGATGGATCTATGTCAACACCTATATGTTTCAATATTTGTTTTGCTTTATATCTTAATTCTGCCCATTTAATAAACCCCAATCTATTTACAGGTTCCCTATGGCTGAAAATATTTTGGGCTACTTTCAACTTTGGAACCAGGCTTAATTCCTGATGTACTATACTTATTCCGCTATTTATTGCCTCCTGCGGACTTGAAAAATTTACTTTACAACCATCAAAAATAATCTTACCCTCACTGGATGTATATATACCTCCAATAATTTTCATAAGAGTAGTCTTTCCAGCACCATTTTCACCAACTACGGCATGAACTTCGCCTTTTTTAATTTTTAAGTTTATATCATCTAAGACCTTATTTGTAAAAAAGCGTTTAGAGATACCTTCTATTTTTAAAATATAATTTATCATATCAGTCCCTCTTTCACCTCTGATTTAAAGCAAGAAAAATTTTATACCCTGCTTTTTCCTTTTCTGGCTCTGCGAATGGCATCGACTGTGACGGCAATTACAAGGATCAGTCCATTTATAACCCCCTGCCAGTAAATTGATAAATTCAGTAATACAAAACCATTATTTATAATTGCTAAAAGCATGACTCCAAGAAATGCTCCTACTATACTTCCTTCACCCCCACCCATACTAGCTCCACCGATGATAGCAGCACAAATAGCTTTTAGTTCTGCACCCAGTCCAAACTGGGCATACCCCATCGCCAAACGTGATGTCATAAAAATTGCAGCAAGTCCCGAAAGAAATCCGCTGATTACATAACCTGCTAGTATAATTGAAGAAACATTAATTCCGGATAACTCAGCTGCATCGGGATTTGTCCCTATATAAAACGCTTTATAAAATGGCCCCCATTTCCTTAAGAGATAATCAAATAAAATAACAAATAAAATCATAACATAAGTGGGATTAGGTATTCCCAAAAACTTACCTTGGCCTATAATTAGATAACCTTCAGGGAGGTTGGACACAAAATATCCTGAAGTTAATATCACAGATAACCCACGGGCTATTGCCATCATACCCAATGTTACTATAAACGGATTAATCCTGAACTTGGCTATAAATATGCCATTAATAAAACCTAAAAATGTACCCGATAATAAGCCGAGAATTACAGCAAATAAAATACTAACACCTGCCTGCAATAGCATTGTTGTAATTATCCCAGTTAACCCCAATATTGAACCAACTGATAAATCAATCCCTTTCGATAAAAGAACCAAAGTCATACCAAGAGCTAGCAAAACGTCATAGTTCATTCCAATCGCAACTGACGTAAGGTTAGAAAAGGTTAAAAAATTCTCACTAAAAATTGATAGCAAGATTGATGCTACAAAAATTATAAGCAATAAACCTATTTCCCTGGTATCTAATATTTCTTTTAATCTAGATAAATGACCGCTTGAAGAATTCATAATTAATTGACTAGAATTTTTTGCTTTATCATTTATCATTTTTTATCCTCTTTCTAATTGGTTGCCCATCTTTCAGGATCAGCTCCGGTTACAAGTATAACATTACTATACGCAGTAAATTCACCTGTTCGGATAACCCCCTTACATAATCTAACTCTTTCTTTAAAGTCTTTATGAGTTATAACTTCAAGCTTTGCCTTCTTAAATAGGTTTGTTACATTTTTAAACATATTAGGACAATTATTTTTCAATTCATCTGTAAGCAATATCCTCTCAATAAACAAATTCTTTTTTATTAATTTTAATACCTCGATAAACCTTGGTACGTTATCTTCAAGGGAAACATCAATCAGGTTAATTGAATCCGGAATAGCCAACCCAGCATCAGATATGCAGATAGTATCCTGATGACCTAACCTGCTTATCAAGGCGGATATATCTCTGTTTAACAATCCCGTTTTTTTCAATATTACCACACTCCATTCTTTTATTTTAAAAGCTCAATACATTTGTTTGTTGGAAAAAATTGACTTTCAGCTACGGCGTCTTATATGGTAAAGTTTTTACATTGTTGTTTCAAGAAAATTAGTCTTCCATAATTTAAGATATCTATAATTTCTTTTTATAACTGGCATTAAAACTAATATATTCTAAGAAATTATAAAAACTTTGAAACTATTTAATTAACTTAAAAAAAGGGGGGGTGTAGAATATAACAGGCTTTATCTTTGATATTAATATTATTTCTTTAATATTAAATTACAATAATTCTAGTTTTGTAAGTTATATCAAAAATTTAATCTAAATTTGAATGCTATTTCAACTTGTAAAAATTATGTATTTTAATTAATGTTATAATTAGTTTGTCTCAGTTATAAACCAACTATTTTTATTATACTAAATTAATTAAGTTTGTCAATATTACGAACATATTACGAATTGACATATCAGCTTTCAAGTACATTTTTATGTGAGGCATTAAGTTTATGAATTATTTAGATTGTAATTAAATTAAAAACAATAAAAAGAAGATGGCTTAGAAGTAAGTTCCAAACTTTTTAAAAACCCTCTCTTTTTATTAAAATTAGATAAAAATTTTTATTTTTTATTGAAACACTTTGTTAATTGATTAGCTGCCCGGTCAAATTAGTCGTTAGCCTTAAATACAATTTATGAAGTGCATAAAGTGCAAGTTTATTCATTCTACCGGTCTACCAGTCTGCCAGTCTGCCAGCCAGTTTAATCGCCCTTACTTTTTCTTCCCCTTCACTATATACTATATACTCGATACTCGATACTTTCTTTTTAGACTTGCGAAAAACATAAAAAGGAATATAATTAAGAAAGATTTTTAATTAAGGGGGGATAACCTTGAAAATAAAAGAAGTTATGATCCCAGACCTAACTTCCGTATCTGCCGATACCCCGATAAAAGAAGTTGTCAAGATTATGAGTCAACAGCGTATGGTAGGGTTACCGGTAGTAGATAGTGATCAAAATGTCATTGGAATAATCACGGAAAGTGATATTACTAAAGCTAGCTTGCCGGGCTATTATAAAGAATTACAAAATCCATCTTTTATTCCTGATTTCGACCAGTTTTCCCGGCAAGCTAAAAAAATTGCCCATCTACCAGCAAGAGATTTTATGACCACTACGGTCTATTCAGTAGAAGAGGATACCAGCCGAACCCAGGCAGCAGATTTATTATTCAGAAAACAACTAAGAATGGTCCCGGTAGTAAGAACAGGTAAATTAGTAGGAATATTGACCCCCTCATGTTTGTGTAAAAATGTAATGGAAGAAGATTAAGTTGGGTAAGGAATAATTAATGAATCAAACACTTATAGCCTTAATAATATTTATAACTACTCTTTTATTTGTTAGCCTTGAAAAAATTAACCGCACGGTAATTGCCTTAAGCGGAGGCCTTCTTTTTATACTGTTAAA
>JAUVOA010000034.1 GCA_030599445.1 Atribacterota bacterium
GATTAATTATAAATGAACCTGTTTCAGGATTTTTACTTAAAATCTTTTCATACTGTCCCGGTGAACCTTCTATGGGTTTCCAGGGAATGATTTCAGTATCAAAATAATCTAGTTCGGGTTTAGCCATTTTACCTTTCCTTTTAGAAATTATTATTTTAAACTTAGCCTAATTATATAAAACATTGATTTATTTCTATACCTCTTATTATAGCGGTTGTCCTTTAAGGGACCTAACCCTGGGCAAACATACGATTTCCTTAAACTGCAGTTTAAAGAAATCATTACTATGGGCGGGTACCAACACCACGGCTGTATCACAGCCTCTACTAGTACCGGCAATGGTCATAATCTCATCGTCAACGGGAACACCACCGCAGTCAGCCGCCATAACTGCTATTTCGGTACAAACCTTGAATCCTTCGCCCAACATTTTAAATAACTCTGCCATGAGCTGGGTGAAGGATATTCCACCGTATTTCCTATTTATTGACCTGTCAATGCCAGCAAGTACGTGTGTGGTATTTATTATCTTTGCACCAGTTTCCTCTAGTTTTTGCCTGTTCTCAGGTTTCATGGATTCTTTTCCAGGTTCACGTAAGCCGTACATAGAGTTAATAACCACAATTTCTTCACCCTTAAAGTAATTTAAGGCCTTTACGGCTGTGTCACCAAAGGAAGTAGCTATGATTATTTTTTTTAACCCTAGCTCGTCAAATCTTTCCTTTGCCAGTCTAAGCGTATCTTCAGTATTGGACTTACCCATCTTGTCAAAGTATACAATCTTCTTTTCCTGATAATGGGGTCCGCAGTTATTTCTATAATTACTCAACAAAATCAACTCCTTTTCTTATTTTTGTTTTTTAAACTTCCGGTAAGAATACAGTAAAAGGTGCTCAACCTTTAACTTGCTGCGTTTACAGCGTGCAGCGCGGTTTAAATTATCCCGGCAGAAAACGCAGTTCGTTACCAGAACGTCTATGTCGTCCTTTTCTGCTTCCTCTATAACCTTGGACGATAGGTCAAGGGTCATAGAAGGATTGCTGGATAATGTCATACCGCCGCAGCACATATTGGTGATTTTGGTATCAATAAACTCAATACCCTGGGCTGCCTTTAAAACCACCAGTAACTTATCAAGCAGTCCCCGACCTTTGCCGTGATGGCAGGGGGAATTATATGTAACTTTCAGCGGTTTGCTTTTTTTTCAAGCTGATACTGTTCAGCTTGTTAGCCAACAATTCTGTCATGTCAATTATTGTAAACGGTAGTTCTTTACCGTTCTTTGCTTTGTAATAGTCGTTATAATCCTTTTTAAGTGTAAGCCCACACCCCCGGACAGGGCGTGATTACCTGCTCAACCCCGGCACTTATCAGTATATCGATGTTGGTTTCAAATGCTTTCTCGGCCTGTTTCCTATCGCCGACCCACATTAGTGGACCACCACAGCATACCAAGCCGTCGGGCATTTGCACCTTAACGTCCATTGCCAAGAGAAGGTCTAATACTTTCTTCCCTTCTGTGGGATACTGGCCTGCAAGCATACAGCCCAGAAATACTGCTGTTTTACTTTGGAGATCTATTATTGCATGCTTCAATTTCTTTTGCTTTGTCAGCGCATAGTTTTTTTACTGTTTACCTAAATAAGATTCAATGTTGGTGAAAGCATAAATGCACCACTTGGACTGTTACATTTGATCTTTTTAATACTATTTGAACTTCCACGACAAATTCTCGACATCATTTAAATTCATCGCACATATCTATAACACTATCCTGTGGCCCAGACATATTTTCTAATACCACCATCTGCACTATTGAGTTAGCAATTGAAAAAACCATTTTCTGGTTTTGTCTTTATAAGAACAGGATTGCCACTTACTAATTTTACTTATTCTGTATACCTTGCCCAACAAAGATCATGCAAATAATTGTACTTATATAAATTATTTTTTCACAAAAATAGCCAGGTCAGGACAAGTCAATTCGCAAAGTTTACACTTTGTACACCTATTTTCATTGACCACTTCAGGAATGACAAACCCTTTATCATTGACCTTATTTTTCATTTGAAATACATTATTGGGGCAAATACGCACACAAAGCTTACAACCTTTACATATTTTGTCATCTATATGAATAAACATCCTATTTTCCCTCTATCTTTCTAATTTGTTCAACTATATCCATATGATTTTTGGCTATGTATGCTCCTGCTTCTCTTAGAGCATTGATTTTTGACTTGGCAGTTCCTAAGTCGCCTTCTATGATTGCTCCAGCATGACCCAGAGATTTGCCTTTTGGTGCTGAGCTTCCTACAATAAGGGAAATGACTGGTTTATCAACCTCTTTTTTGATAAACTTTGCTGTCTCTTCTTCCATGGTTCCGCCAATTTCTCCAAGCAAGACGATCATTTTTGTATCATCATCTTCCTGAAATAATTTTATAATGTTTAATTGCGTTAAGCCCCAGAAAGGTCCTCCTCCAATTGCCACAACGGTTGATTGCCCTATTCCGTTTTCAGTTAGCGTTTTTCCCACTTCATAAGAAAGGGCACCGCTTTTAGAAACCACACCAATATGTCCCTCTTTATACATGTTAGGAGGATGAACTCCTAACTTACATTTTCCCGGTGAAATCAATCCGGCCGAACCCGGACCTAAAATTCTTGCACCTTTATTTTCTGCATATTTTATGATTTGAACCACGTCGTGTTCCGGAATTTGTTCTGTGGTTAAAACCAAGAATTTAATACTATTTTCAGTAACCTCGATGCAAGAATCTTTGGCATAAGGAGGGGGAACAAAGCTAATGGCTACATCAATCTCGTGATTATTTACCGCTTCCTTAACAAAATCATATACCGGAACCCCTTCAACTTCTTTTCCTCCTTTTCCCGGCGTAACACCGGCTACAATATTGGTGCCATATCTTTTCATAATTTCGGTTTGTAATCTTCCGGATTTTCCCGTTATTCCCAATACCAACACTTTTGTATTTTTATTAATTAAGATAGACATCTAATTCTCCATTGCTTTTTTTACGGCTTTTTTCACTGCAATATTTAAGCTGTCATAAACCGGTATATTCGCCTTTTTCATTAATTCTTTTCCAATTTCTTCTTTTGTCCCACACATTCTGATAAAAATGGGAATATCTTTGTTTAATTCCTTTTTAAATTTCAGGATTCCTTCTGCCATGTCATCCATTCGGTTAAAACCCCCGATTAAAACCACCAGAATACTTTTAACCGATTGATCACTTGCGACCATCTTCAAAGATTTGAGCATTACTTCTGAGTTAGTAATTCCTCCCATTTCACAAAAATTCGCTACTTTACCGCCATATTCGTTAATCAAGTCAAGGGTAAAAAGGCCTGTTCCGGCGCCATCAGATATTACCCCAATATCTCCAGAAAGAGAAACATAGGTAATTGTATCCTCTTTGGGCTTTGAAGCATGTGCCTCTTTTTTGTCCTGAATGAATTCTTTTTCTTCTCTTAACTTGTTAAATAACTCTTCATGGCGAAAACGGGATTGGTCATCAAGATTGACTTTTGCATCAATCGCAACAAATCCGCCGGGAGTAATCGCCAGGGGATTTATTTCAACCAATGTAGCATCGTATTCTTTAAAAATTTTATATACTGCCCTAATGATATTTTTGAATTCTAAATAATTATCAATATTTAATTTTTTTGCTACAAAGCGAATCTGATATTCTAAGATTCCTAAAAAAGGATCAATTTCGACAAAATATATTTTCTCCTTATTTAATCTAGCACTTTCTTCAATATCCATGCCCCCGGATGTGCCGACTATGAGTACAGGAGTTGATTTGCCCCTGTTGAAGGTGATTGAAAGATAGATTTCTCTTAAGATATCCACTTTTTCTAAGGCCAATATCGCTTTGACTTTCTCTCCTTGAATGGTTAGAGCAAATAAATCATTGATTATCTTTGATGCATCAGTACTGCCATCCCAAATTTTTATTCCCCCGGCTTTTCCTCTGCCTCCAACCAAGACCTGGGATTTCAAGACCAAAGGTGGGGTTAAATCTTTCCCATTATCCTTTGCATGAATTAAGAATCCCGATTGAACTGGAATTCCATATTTTTTAAATATCTCCTTACCCTGGAATTCATATAATTTCATTCAATATCCTCTTTAGTTATATCTAAATCCTTTGCAAAGCTTACTCCCGCATTAAATGCTTTTAAATTGATATCAATAAATTTTTTTGGAACCATTGAACTGATAATTTCTCTTAAATTATCTTCACTAACCACTTTAATGAGCTTTTGTAAAAATCCTAAAATTACCATATTTGCAGCAATCCTATTTCCGATTTTTATAGCAGTTTCTGTAGCAGGCACTTTATAAATATTTGCATCAATGGAAGGAATTTCCGTGACAAGTTTAGGGTCAACGATTAGAATTCCCGTTTTTTTAAGGGTCGATAAATATTTATCCAAAGCACTTTGAAACAAACAAATCAAAATATCTTTATATTTGGTTGTAGGTGAATTGATTAGTTTATCCGAAATAATTAGTTCTGATTGGCATTCTCCTCCCCTTGCTTCTGAACCATATGATTGAGTTTGTACTGCATATAAATTTCCCTTCTTCACTGAAGCGGTACCTAAAACTATTGCAGTCAAAATAATTCCTTGACCTCCAAAACCACTAATTCTAACACTTAAAGGTTTCAATTATCTTCCTCCTTTAAAAAAGTGGTCCCCTGAAAAACCGGACGTTTTTTATGAATAAATTCTCCCAAAACAAATCTATCTTTTAATTCCTGTTCGCTTAATTTTTTAGCCTTAGTTTTTAATATTGATTTATTTTCAATCCACTTTAATACTTCTTCCGTATCACTGGTCTTCAGAGCATAACGGCCAAAATTGGTGGGACATTGGGACAAGATTTCAATCAGGGAAAATCCTTTATGTTGTAAGGCCTTTTTTATTGCTTTAATCGTTTGAATCGGCTTGGCTGTACTCCATCGACTTACATAAGTAGCTCCGGCACATACTGCAAGTTTACAGACATCGAGGGTATTTTCTTTGCTTCCATATGGAGTAGTCATAGTTACCGAATTAAATAGAGTAGTTGGAGCTACTTGCCCTCCGGTCATGGCAAAATTAAAATTATTAACCATAATGACGGTGACATCAAGGTTGCGCCGGGTAGCATGTAAAAAATGGTTACCGCCAATAGACACTAAATCTCCATCACCGGCAAATATTACTACTTTTAGATCCGGTCTATATAATTTTATACCGGTTGCCCAGGCTAATGTTCTGCCATGGACGCCATGAAGCGAATCGGTATTTAAATAAATGGGGATTCTTGCCGTACAACCCACCCCACCGATTGTGACTATCTTTTTAAAATCTAACTGCAAATTATCCACTGCTCTTAAAAAATAACTTAAAATCTGTCCGCATCCACAACCAGGACAGAAAAAATGGGGTAGCTTTCCATTTCGAATATATTTACGAAGAGGATTTATCTTTTCTTTCATGATAAGTCCTCCTTAATTGCCTTGTATATCTCTTCTTTTGTGTGAATGATTCCTTCATTTTTGGTAATATGACTAACCGGGCAAAAGGGCAAACATATCCTTTCAATTTCTCTTGCATACTTGCCAATATTCATTTCTACTGCAAATATCCTACCTACATTTTTAGCTATATCTTTTATTAAATTTTCATGAATAGGCCAAACAGTAATTAACTTTAACATCCCAATTTTTATGCCATCATTTCTGGCCATCTCAATTGCATCGAGTGCCGGTCGAACTTCACTTCCATAGGCAATAATTGCTACATCCGCATCATCTAAAAAACATAATTCAGTTTTACAGATTTTATCTTTATTTTCTCTGATTTTACCGGTAATTCTTTGATATAATTTTTTATATCCCTGTGCATCCCAATCAATCGTGCCGTCTTCATTATGATAATTTAGTGTATATAAATTATGATAACCTTCGCCTATGGGGGCAAACTCCGGAGGGCTATTATTCTTTGCTTTAAACGGTAGATATTCTTCCGGGGTTAATGATGTATACATTCTTTTATATATTTCTATACTCTCTTTTTCAGGTATTTTTACTCTTTCTCTCATTAAGGCAATAGTTGTTTCAGACATAACTATTACAGGATTTCTAAATTCCTCAGCTAAATTAAAAGCCAATATGGTAAAATCAAATAATTCCTGGGCTGTAGAAGGAGCTAATACGATACTTTCATAATCTCCGCTTGCTCCCCAACGCATCTGCATCACATCAGCCTGGGTAGCAAAATTTTCCCCCCTGCATCTTTGAACATCAACAATCACACATGGGGCTTCAACTGCTGAGGCATATCCAATACCCTCCTGCATATAATTAAAACCTGCGCTTGCGGTGGCGGTCATTACTTTAGCACCAGCTAACGAGGCGCCTATTATTGAATAAATTGAAAATAATTCATCTTCCCCTTGAACAAAAATACCTCCTACCTCAGGTAAACGTTTTGACATCAACTCTGATATTTCATTTGCAGGAGTGATAGGATAACCGGCAAAGTAATTACATCCAACAGCTAAAGCTCCTTCAACAACTGCATAATTGCCCAGCATAAAATGGATACCGCTATTTACTCGATTGCTTTTATGCTTTAAATTTTTATCCATTGTTAAATTAACCTCTTTACTTTTTTTCAAATTTAAATTACTACTTAAAAAGATTATTTCGATTTCTTTTTTTCATCCTCTTCAATACTGTGTAAAATACTTTCGATATGTTCCTGGCTCACCCTATTTGCTTCATTAGGGTTTCTTTCTTTTACCTTTAAAGCAATCTCTGTATGTTCTTTAAGGGATTTACCCATCCTATCTGGAATTTTTAATGTACGAATTCTGAATTTATGCGTATGTACTATTAGATTATTATAGATTTCTTTTAATTTATTATTTTCAGTGATATTTAATAAAAAATCATGAAATTTAATATCCAAATCATTATAAGTAAGCCTATCATCTTCTTTAACACAATATTCCATTTTATTTATAATTTCCATCATATTAACAATTTCTTTATCAGTGATTTTCTTTGCAGTCAGCTTAGCTATCAGACCATCTAAAAAAGCTCTTATATGTAAAATTTCTTGAAGATCATCAATATTAATTTCTTTTACTATTATCCCTTTATTGGGAATTATTTTTACAAAACCTTCACTTGACAATTTGTTAATGGCTTCTCTAATAGGGGTATTACTTATTCCTAAAGATTTTGCAATTTCATTTAATGCTAATTTTGAATTTGGCGCTAAGTCACCTCTAACAATAGCACGCTTCAAAATGCGATAAGCTTTCTGATTCAATAGTTCATAATTTTCAAGTTTTAATTTACTTAACATTGCTATCTCCCCATTTAAAATAATATCTGGAAATAATGTATATTACATGATATAATATACATTGTCGACATTTAATCATATTATATACATATTCCCAATACTTTGCAACAAAAAAATA
The DNA here is from genome assembly GCA_030599445.1 of Atribacterota bacterium. Lineage (GTDB taxonomy): Bacteria > Atribacterota > Phoenicimicrobiia > Phoenicimicrobiales > Phoenicimicrobiaceae > Sediminicultor. The sequence goes on from JAUVOA010000034.1 coordinate 7,523, forward strand.
TAGTTTTTTAATAATAAATTAAAAATTCTTATATCAGCCTTGTAAATTAATTCTTTGTAATTAAAATAGAATACAGAGGTGCAAAAAAATGACTCAAAAAATTATCGGAATTTTAGGAGGAATGGGCCCAGAAGCTACATTAGATTTATTTTATAAAATTATAAAATTATCCCCTGCCGAAAAAGATCAAGATCATTTTAGAATCATTATCGATAATAATCCAAAAATTCCCGATAGAACGGATGCAATTTTAGGAACCGGTAAAGATCCCCTTCCCAAATTAATTATGACAGCGCAAAACCTTGAAAAAGCAGGCGCTGATTTTATAATTATGCCTTGCAATACTGCCCATTATTTTATCTCAGGAATACAGCAAAATGTAAATATTCCCATTTTAAATATGATTGAAGAAAGTGCGAATTATGTTAAATATATTTTCCCTTTCTTTAAAAAAATAGGCTTATTTGCTTCAAAAGGAACTTATAAAGCAAAATTATATAATTCTTTCTTTAATGCAAAAAACATTGAAATTTTAATTCCAACACCACCTGAACAAGATAAAATCATGGATTTAATTTATATGGTTAAATCAGGTATTCTATCAGAAGAAATGAAAAGTCAAATTATAAAAATTTCTGAAGAGCAAATAAAGAAAGGCGCACAAGCAATTATTGCAGGATGCACTGAAATTCCTCTAATCTTAAAAGATAAAGACATAAAAGTGCCTATAATTGATCCAACAAATATTCTAGCAAAAAGAGCTGTAAAAGAGGCAAAAAAACATAGAATATATTAATAGTGTTATTATTCCACCAATTTTAACATCTTGTTCATTAACACTTATTAATATAACAATAATATGCAAGTAAATTTTGTTTTATCTTAATCTTATTAAAGAGAATATTTCTTTAAAATAATAAAAATGGAAAAACAATATTAGATTAAGTAATTAATTATTATTGTTTTAATATCTTTTTAGCCTTTTGGATAGACTCTCTCACCCTTTTTGAAGAAGTTCCGCCATAAGAATCTTTAGCCTCGACGGCAAATTGGGGTTTTAATATTTCTAAAGCTTTTTCACTGAATTTTTTATGAAAAGATTTTAATTCTGATATAGTTAAGTCCTCTAAATATTTTTTCTTTTCCAAACAATGGACGACAATTTTACCTACCAATTTGTGAGCTTCCCTAAAAGATAAACCCTTTTTTACTAAATAATCTGCCAATTCAGTAGCGGTAGAAAAATCACCCTTGGTGCTCTTCTCCATCTTCTCTTTATTAACCTGCATGGTCTCTATCATCTTGCTCATTAAGAATAAAGAAGTTTCTAAGGTAGATACGGTATCAAATAAAGATTCTTTGTCTTCCTGCATATCATGATTATAAGCCAAGGGTAAGGCCTTCATCATAGTTAGAAGATTTATTAAATTCCCGTAGATTCTCCCGGTCTTTCCTCTAATTAATTCTGCAGCATCAGGATTTTTCTTCTGAGGCATAATACTGCTTCCGGTACAGAAAGAATCATCCAACTCAATAAAATCAAATTCTTGAGAGGACCATAATATGATTTCTTCACTTAAACGGCTCAAATGCATCATTAAGATTGCAGAAGCAGATAAAAATTCTAAAATAAAATCTCTATCACTCGCTGCATCAAGGCTATTCTCTGAAATCTCGCTAAAATCAAGCTGTTTAGCCACATATTCTCTATCAATAGGGAAAGAGGTACCTGCTAAAGCAGCAGAACCCAGGGGTAGAACATCTATCCTTTTATATGAATCTTGCATCCTTTCCTTATCCCGTTCAAACATATAAAAATAAGCCATCAAGTGATGAGAAAAAAGGAGAGGCTGAGCATGTTGAAGGTGGGTATATCCTGGCATAATTATTCCTAAGTGTTTCTGAGCAGATGACAAAAGCGATTTCTGTAAGTCTTTAAGTAAATCCTGGATTTTTAAAACTTCTTCTTTTAAATACATCCGTTCATCGAGAGCTATCTGATCATTTCTACTTCGGGCAATATGCAATTTCCCGGCAACAGTCCCAATTTTTTCTTTTAATTTATTTTCCGCCCAGGAATGAATATCTTCTGCTTCTCTTGTGATAATTTTTACCTTGCTCTCTTGTACTTCTTTTAGAATTTGTTTTAATCCCTCAACAATTTTATTTTTCTCTTCTTTAGTGATAATTTTGCATTTCCCTAACATCTGAGCATGAGCGATACTCCCTAATAGGTCATATTTAACTAATTTTTTGTCAAAGGAAAGGGAGGAGACAAATTTTTCCATCTCCTTGTTTATATTTTTTTTAAACCTACCACCCCATAGTTTTTCCATCTTCTTCCTCCTGTTATAACATCTGATTACACAGATTACTAGCACAGATTACACAGATTAAAGTCAAGGGCGTATGGCAATACGCCCCTATTTATGACTTTAATCACTAA
>JAUVOA010000054.1 GCA_030599445.1 Atribacterota bacterium
ATAAGTGGATTTCTGTTTTATAATGTTAGGGCAAATGGCAAGACTAATGAAGAGATGTTATTTGACAACTTAGAGCCTTTCTTTGAAGCTTTAAATTTGGTAAGGTTTGAATACGTAAAAAAGGATATAGATTTAGATATAGTAATTCAAGGGGCTATAAGAGGTATGCTTAAAGCCCTTGACGATCCCTATACTCGTTATTTGGACCCCCAAGCCCTTAAAAGGGAGCAGGAAGATATGTTTTTAGGTCGTTTTGGAGGATTAGGGATAATTATCTCTATAAAAGATGACCAATTAACCATAATTTCTCCCATTGAGGATACCCCAGCCTATAGAGCAGGAATAAAAGCAGGAGATAAGATAGTGGAGATTGATGGAAAATCAACAGAAGGAATTGAGTTAAATGAAGCAGTTGATATTTTAAGGGGGGAGAAAGGTACTGAGGTTATCTTGGGAATTAAGAGAGAGAATGTAGAGGAAGTTTTAGAAATTACCATAATCCGAGATATAATCGAGGTTAAAGCGGTAAAAAAGGAGGTAATGGGCAGGAATAATAACCTTGGCTATGTCCGAATTACTACTTTTAATGTGAATACCGAACCTGAATTAGAAGAAGTTTTAAATGAATTTAAAAAAGATAGTGATATTCAGGGGATTATTCTTGATTTACGTAATAATCCGGGAGGATTATTAGATAGTGCTATAGAGGTATCCAGTAAATTTATAAAAGAAGGACCTGTTGTTCATATCAAAGATAGAGATGGGATAGTAGCTACTATAGAATCCAGAGGAAACAGATATCCCGAATGGCCTTTAATTGTGTTGATTAACGAGGGTAGTGCAAGTGCTTCGGAAATTGTAGCTGGAGCGGTTCAGGATTCTGGAAGAGGAAAATTGTTAGGAGAGAGGACATTTGGCAAGGGAGTAGTTCAGCAAGTTTTTAATCTTTATGATGGTTCAGGAATTGCTATTACTACTTCTGAATATTATACCCCAAGTGAACGATCTATAAATCATATCGGTATTGAACCGGATATATTAGTAGAACCGGTAGAAGATAGCGAACAGGATATGCAATTAAATAAGGCGATACAATTATTGGAAGAAGAATTGAGATAGTCGTTAGTGAGGAAAGATAAAGAAGAAAAGATAGTATTTATAGTCAATCAGTATATATTATATATAGTGGAGAAAATAGGAGTCAGAAACTAAAAATAATTAGTGTAGAGCGTGGAGCATAAAGGGGAAAGTTAATTGGTTAACGAGTTATTCTTAAACCAACTAACTATTTAACTAAATAACCAACTAACCAAAGATGAAAGGAATTTTATTTTGAAAAAGAGCCAAAGAGAAATTATAAATATTACTGCTTTAGTAATTATTTTGATCATAGCTTTTAATATTTCTAATTTATTCAATAAGTCTATTAAGGATGAAAACAACCTTCGTAATACCCAAAACGCTAACCCAACGACTACTAATGAAATAGAGTTAGAAGTAAAGGAATTCGAAGAAACTATTTATGACAGCGAACAATATACAGATTTAATAGTTAATGATTTATCCTCTTCAGAGGAAGAGACAAACTTTTCACCTAAAGTAGCTTTTATAATAGATGATTTAGGATATGAAACAGAAGTGGCGAAAAAGATGATGGAATTGGAATTTCCTGTGGCACTATCTATATTACCTTTTCTCCAGTATTCTGAATTTATTGCCGAAGAAGGCAGAAAAAATAATCAGGAAATTATGTTACATTTACCGATGGAGCCTAATAATTCTGATGCTGACCCCGGACCTGGCGCAATTAAATCCTATATGTCGGAAGAAGAAAGCAGACAGGCTGTCAGAGACTGTATTTTAAATTTCCCTTATATTATAGGGGTTAATAATCACATGGGCTCAAAGATCACCGAAGATAGAGAAATAATGAAGATAATTTTAGAAGAAATTAGAGAATATAATTTATTTTTCATAGATAGTATAACCACTAAGGATTCCATTGCCTATGAAGTAGCCCAAGAGATGGAAATTAAGTCTGCAGTAAGGTCGGTCTTTTTGGATAATGAGAACGATATGGAATATATTAAAGGACAGATGGTAGATGTTCAAGAGACTGCCTTAAGAGAAGGGGAGGTTATTGCTATTGGTCATAGCCGGATAAATACTTTTTACGTACTGAAGAGAATGGTTCCTGAATTAATTAAAGCTGGCATAGAAATAGTCCCGGTTTCAGAAATAGTTAAATAAGTCCCTGTTAAAAATTTTGGATCCTTACTATCTATTTTCCAGAACCTACCCTCATGAAGTTAGGGGCACAAGTTTTATAAGAAAGACATTAGTAATATAAATGTTCTTCTATTATTAGTGTAAACTTTTCTTCTTTTTTCTCTAGCTCTTTTTCTTCACGCAATACGCGATACGAATTTGGAATTTCCAATTTGTAAAAAATTGTGTTATTAATGCTTTTGTATTATAATAATTTTGTTTCTTATTAAAAATATTGTATAGCGTATAGTATATGAAGCTCGATTCGTCGAGCTCGCATAAAAAATCGGGGCGGATAAATCCAACCCCTACTATTCACTAACGACCATTCACTAACAACTAATAAAGGTGGAGGAAAAATGGAGGATAATAAAATTAGAGTTAGGTTTGCTCCCAGCCCAACTGGTTATTTACATATCGGGGGAGCTCGAACGGCTTTATTTAATTGGCTTTATGCCAGACATTATAAGGGGACTTTTGTTTTGCGCATTGAAGATACCGATCAAGTAAGGTCTACTGAAAAAGCAGTAAATGTGATACTGGAAGGTATGAAATGGTTGGGTTTAGATTGGGATGAAGGTCCGGGAAAAGGTGGGGAATATGGTCCCTATTATCAGATGAAGCGCTTACACATTTATCAGGAATATACGGAAAAACTTTTAAAAGATGAAAAAGCGTATTGTTGTTATTGTACCAGAGAAGAACTGGCTAATAGTAGAGAAAAACAAGTAAGAGAAAATAAATCTCTTAAATATGATAAACATTGTTTGAACCTTAGTGAAGAGGAAAAGAAAAGATATGAAACAGAAGGTAGAAAACCGGTAATAAGACTTAAAATTCCCGCAAAAAAAATTGTATTTAATGATTTATTAAGGGGTGAAGTAACTTTTGACGGTGAGCTGTTAAGTGATTTTGTAATTATGAAATCAGGAGGAATTCCTACTTATAATTACGCGGTAGTCATTGATGATGCCTTAATGAAAATTACCGACGTTATGAGAGGGGATGACCATATTTCTAACACTCCCAAACAGATAGTAATATATGAAGCCTTGGGACTTGATGTACCAAAATTTGCTCATATCCCTATGATTATGGGGCAAGACCACTCCAGGCTGAGTAAGCGTCATGGGGCAACTTCAGTTATGGAATATAAAAAGGTGGGTTATATGCCGGAGGCGGTAGTAAACTATATTGCGCATTTAGGTTGGTCTCCTGGTGATGAAAGAGAGATATTCACAAAAGAAGAATTAATTAAAGAGTTTAGTTTGGATAAAATTTCCAAACACGCCGCTGTTTTCAGCATGGAAAAACTAAATTGGTTTAATAGTGAATATTTAAAGAATATGTCGATCGATTCCTTAACCAAAACGCTTCTTCCCTTTCTTAAAGAAGCTAATTATATTGAAAATGAAGAAAGTCTTTCTCCGGCAAAAATTGAGTACATAAAAGAAGTACTAAAATTGATGCAGGGAAGGATTAAAAATTTCTCCCAGTTTATCGATTATGCAGACTATTTTTTTATGGATAAAATAAATATTGAATCCCAAGCCTTTGATAGCGTATTAAACAAAGAAGGTGTAGTAGGTATTTTGCAGGCTTTAAAGAAAAAGCTTTCTACCCTTAAGTGCTGGAACGAAGAAAGTATTGAAAATGCAGTAAGAGAAGTTGCCTCTTCTTTACAAATAAAGGGCGGCCAAATAATCCATCCTACTCGGGTTGCGCTTAGCGGTAAAAAAGTAGGTCCTGGTTTGTTTGAATTAATGGTTGTGTTAAGTCAGAACAAGACTGTTAAACGTTTAAAAGAAGCTATAGAAAAAATAGAAGATGCGAAAAAAATAAGTAATTAGACTTTTCAAATAACACGATTTAGTATAAAATAAAAAAAGAAAAAAATGTAGAGTTGAGGGATCGTCTAGTGGTAGGACACCAGACTCTGGATCTGGGAGCGGTGGTTCGAGCCCACCTCCCTCAGCCATTTTCATTAGTTAACTGTCTAGATGGTTACCTGGTTAGCTGGTTAAAAAAGGCAAAGAAAACAAAAAGAATGCAATAATAAATAGCATTGAGTAAAAACAGTATATAAAACAAGTAGGAGCTGATCTTGTGTCTGCCCATAATAGGAGAGAAGTATAAAAACTTAAAAGATGTAAGGTAATTTAGCAAATTAGCTAATTGATGAATTAGCTAATTGGTCAATTGGTTCCGGCGCAATCGAATAGTGGTTAATTCAGCTGGCTCTCAATCAGCAAACGGGGGTTCAATTCCCCCTTGCGCCACCAATTTTTCATAAAGTAAAATATAGATTTAATCTGAGCAGGAACTACCTGCTTTTTTTATAATATCAACAGAATTTATAGAAGAGAATTAAAATAACTAAAGATAAATTTATATTTTGGAATATAAAATATAATATCGACCGATAAAATTGATAAGACAAAAGAGGAATAAAATGAACAATAATAATATTTTTTTAAGTAAAGAAGGCTTGAAGAATTTAAAAGAAGAAATAAAGTATTTAGAGGGAGAAAAAAGAAAAAAGATACAAGAGGATATTGGCCGGGCCTTAGAATACGGAGATATAACCGAGAATGCAGAATATAATATTGCTCAGGAAGCTCAACGTATGAACGAAATAAATATTGTTAGATTAAAGCAAAAGTTAAGTCGGGCTAAAATAGTAGACGAAGATTGCTATACGGAAGGAATTGGTATTGGCACAACTGTAAAGCTAAAAAATTTAAGTTCCGGAGAAGAAATTAAATTTATCTTTGTCCCGGACGACCAAATAGATTTCGCTCATAACAAGATATCTATAGGTTCTCCCTTAGGGCAAGCCTTTTTAGGTCACCATGAGGGAGAAGATGTTGAGATCGAAGTTCCTATCGGAATATTAAGATACAAAATATTAAAAATTTTAAAATGAAAACCAAAACATTAAAGATAAATCCCAAAAAAATAGATTTAGCCAAGATTAAAATAGCTGCAGAAGAAATAAAAAAAGGTAACTTGGTGGCTTTTCCTACTGAAACAGTCTATGGATTGGGGGCAGATGCCCTCAATGAGAAAGCGGTTGGGAAAATATTTCAAGCCAAAGGAAGACCATTCAATGATCCTTTAATTGCTCATATTGCCGATATAAAAGAATTGTATAGATTGTCCAAGCAAGTTCCCCCGGTAGCTTTAAAATTAGCTAAAGTATTTTGGCCGGGGGCCCTTACCTTAGTTCTTAAAAAATCTGAATTAATTTCTGATATTGTTACTGCCGGTTTAGATACGATTGCAATAAGAATACCGGCGGATAAAATTGCCTTAAGCTTAATTAGAGAAGCCAAAACTCCCATAGCAGCTCCCAGTGCCAATCTTTTTGGAAGGACAAGCCCCACTACTGCTCAACACGTAGCCGATGATTTAGACGGTAAAATAGAGATGATTATTGATGGAGGAAAAACTAAAGTAGGGGTAGAATCTACTGTTCTTGATATAACCGCTAAACCCATCCAGGTACTGAGGGCAGGGGGGATATCAGTGGAAAAATTAAAAGAAGTAATTGGCCAGGTAAAAATAAGTAAGGAGTTAGAAGAAGGTTTTCGTTCTCCAGGAATGCTAAACAGTCATTATTCTCCTCAAGCAAAACTAATTTTAGTGGAAGAAAAAGGGGAATCCGAGGTAGAAGAAGTTCGTCAGTTGGCTTCTGAATATAAGGCAAAAGGATTTAAAGTGGGGATAATGGCTAAAGAAGAAAATCAAAACAAATATAATGGATTTGAGGTTAAGGTTATAGGTAAGGGTACTGAATTAGAGATATGTGCGGCAAATCTCTTCGCTATTTTAAGGAGTTTTGATAAAGAAGGATTTGAGATTATTATTGCTGAAGGATTAGAAGAGCAGGGCTTGGGTCTGGCTATTATGGAGAGATTAAGAAAAGCCGCTGTTCCTAAATACGAATGTTAGTGTAAACTTTAATGGGGTAGTTAGACAAAGAAAAGAATATTTATTGCTCTTGTTTTCCTATCTTCTTTTTTCTCTAGCGTTTTTCTTTTTCTTCACACGATACTCGATACGCAATACGCGATACGAATTTAATATTTGACAGAATTAGAAGAGTATGCTAATATTTTAAAAAATGTTAAGGAGTAGACAAGGTGGCTATAAATAGAGAATTTACTAAATCAATAAATTCCTTTAATTTTTATTACTACTTTTATACCACCGATGTTTATGCCTTAACATCTTAGAAGTGTAAAATAAGATATCATAGGCATAGACATCGGTTTTGTGCCTATGATATCTTTATATATTTATATATAAGGGTCATAGGTTTTTTAAATTCCTATGACCCTTTTTTATTTTATAAGAGGTTATGGTTAAAAAGTGTAGGGGCTCGATTCATCGAGCCCGTAAAACACCTGGGGGAGGATGGATCTGCCCTCTACAATAATAAATGTTATTGAGAACCCTGACTTATTAGAGTGGGGTGATCTCAAATTATATCAGAGAACTGTTCCATGGCGAGAAAAAGGAGGTATATATATGTTGGTGAGAGGAATAAGAGGAGCAATAACTGTAAATAGCAATACTAAAGAAGAGATTATAGAAAGCACCAAAGAATTGCTGATTGCTTTACAGAGAGAGAATAATTTTAATATCGATGATATAATAAGTATTTTTTTCAGTGCTACCTCTGATTTAAATGCTGCCTTTCCTGCTCAAGCAGCACGAGAATTGGGCTGGGATAGAGCCCCCCTTTTTGATATGCAAGAAATCGAAGTTCTAGGGAGCTTGCCAAAATGTATTCGAATATTAATCCAGATAAATTGTCAAAAAAATCAAACAGAAATAAAGCATTGCTATCTAAGGGGAGCAGAAATATTAAGAAAAGATTTGGTTAAAGAGACCTTAAATTTAAAGGAGAGTGAGTCTAAATGATTATCGTAATGAATGGCAAAACTGATGATGCTGATGTAGAAAAAGTAATACAGAAATTACACGAAATGGGACATAAAGTACATATCTCTCGAGGTGAAAGCCGGATTGTTTTAGGAGTAATCGGAGATGTAGAAAATTTAGCTTCTGTACCTTTTTATGCCTTTAATGGAGTGGAAGAGATTATTCGTATCATGAAACCTTATAAATTGGCAAGCAGGGAATTTAAGAGTTTTGATACTATAGTTAAAGTAAAGAATGTAGTTATTGGTGGCAAAGAAGTGGTAGTAATGGCTGGACCGTGTGTGGTAGAAAATGAGAAACAGATATTTGAAACTGCCCGTCAAGTGAAAGCCTTAGGAGCAAAGATATTGCGGGGAGGAGCTTTTAAACCCAGGACTTCTCCTTACAGCTTTCAGGGATTAGGAGAAGAAGGTTTAAAGTTGTTGGCTCAAGCTGGGGAAGAGACGGGTTTAGCAGTTGTAACTGAAGTGATGTCGGTTAACCAGATAGAGCTGGTAGGTAGATATACCGATATATTTCAAGTAGGCGCTCGTAATATGCAGAATTTTGTATTGCTAAAAGAATTAGGTAAGACTAAAAAACCAATATTATTAAAAAGAGGAATGTCAGCTACTATAGAGGAACTATTATTATCAGCAGAATATATTTTATCTCAAGGAAATTACGAAGTGATATTATGTGAGCGAGGAATTCGTACTTTTGAAAACTATACCCGTAATACTTTGGATTTAAGCGCAGTCCCTGCATTAAAGAGGTTGAGTCACTTGCCCATAATTGTAGATCCCAGTCATGCTACCGGCAGATGGAGGTTGGTGAGTCCAATGTCCAAGGCTGCCATAGCCGTTGGAGCGGATGGCTTACTTATCGAAGTTCACCCTGACCCCAAAAGTGCACTCAGCGATGGAGCTCAGACTTTAAGACTCGATACTTTTACTCAATTAATGAAAGAATTAAGCCCTATAGTTCAGGCGGTAGGTCGAGAATTGGGCACATCAGCTGAATATGATTTAGAGAGGATGAAAAATTAAGTGAAACTTGTTTTAGAAAAAGTTAATAAATTAAAAGGAAATATATTTGTCCTGGGAGATAAATCAATATCTCACCGCTCTTTAATTTTAGGGTCTATTGCTCAAGGAGAGACTCGAATATATAATTTTTTAAATTCTTTGGATTGTCTTAAAACATTAGAGTGTATGCAGGCTTTAGGAGCAGAAATAGAGTTAGGTAAAGATAATTCTGTTAAAACAAAAGGTAAAGGATTATACGGGTTAAAAGAACCAAAAGATATACTTGATGTGGGAAATTCTGGGACGACCATCCGTCTCTTAGCTGGCTTGCTTAGTGGACAGGATTTTTATTCTGTTTTAAATGGGGATGCTTCAATCAGAAAGAGACCTATGAAAAGAGTCGTCGAGCCCCTTAGATTAATGGGGGCAGATATATGGGGGAGAAAAGATGGTCAGTTTGCTCCTTTAAGTAT
>JAUVOA010000187.1 GCA_030599445.1 Atribacterota bacterium
GGTTTGAGTGAGTGGATTGTCAGAAGAACCGTCCCCTTGATAATTGTTTTTAAGTAAATATTATTAGTTTTAATCCCTCTGTTATTATGAGTTTTCGGAGAAAGCGCGGTAATCCATTTTCCCCCCCCTCTTTTCTAAAAACATGCAACTTGTACCTTGCAACTCGCACCTTGTAAAAAACTTTTTCTTTTAAAAAGCAGGATTTTTTAAAACCTTTGTCGTATTAATATTAAGTTATAAAAAAATTAAAAAAGGTTATTTTTTTGACCTCTGGGATGAGTTAATAAGATAAATATATATTCTTGAAGTGTGACAAAGAATCATCCCATGACACAAAAGGAAATTTTAAACAAAAAAGGTTTTTCCTTTTTTATCCCAAAACCATTACTAATAAAGAAGAATTAGAAAAAGAACTTAGTAAAGTAAAAAAACAGAGCTTTGCCTTAGATGTAGGAAAAAATGAAAAAGATGTTCGTTGTGTATCTGCTCCTATTAGAAATTATCAGGGAAAGGTTTATTGCTGCTATTAGTATTCCTAGCCCTAATTTTCGGTTAGATATTAATAAACAAAATTATCTGAAGGATATTTTTCTTCAGAACAGCAAGAGGCTGTCGGAACGGTTGGGATACAATGATAAAAGACTAAAAAAGATTAAAAAGTAAGATTATTAATATAATTTTTTACTTAATGTTATCGGAAGTGAATGTAGTTCTGCTTATATTGCAAGTATGGGCAGTTTGCACGGCAATAAATAATTGTATAATTTATAATTTAAGAAGGAGAATAATAATGAAAGCTGTATTATATAAAGATATTCAATTTGTCGAAATGAGCCACATAAAAAAACCAATAATTACAAATAGTGAAGCCTTAATAAAAGTTAAATATGCAGGTATCTGTGGTACCGATCTACATATTTTTGATGGATTACATCCCCGAGTCAGGCCACCACTAGTTATGGGACATGAAATATCCGGAATTATAGATGAACTGAATATAGTTCGAAATGATATTAAAATTGGTGATAGGGTAATAATTGATCCTCTCATTTCCTGTGGACATTGTTTACCTTGTAGGGAAGGAAGCCCTAATCTTTGTCCTAATTTAAAATTAGTTGGAATTGACCAAAATGGTGGTTTTGAAGAATATGTAAAAATTAAAGATGATAAATTGTATAAAATTCCCAATTCTCTCCCTCTGGATTTAGCAACTTTAGTAGAGCCTATAGCAGTAGCAGTACACGCAGTTCGTAAATCAAAATTATTAGTAGGAGATAAAGTTGTGATAATGGGAGGTGGTCCAATAGGCCAATTAGTAGCGCAAATTTGCAGAATTAATGGAGCTTCTTCAATAGTACTCTCTGAAATTCAACCAGAGAGATTAAACTTCGCTAAAAAAATGGCGCTAATCACTGTTTCTTCAAAGGAAGAAACCATAAAAAAAATTATGGAAATAACTAAAGGAGAAGGAGCTGATATTGTTTATGAAGCAGTTGGTATTCAGGCTACATATAATTATATTACTGAATTAGTCAAAGTCGGAGGTAAAATTATTACCATAGGAGCAGCTAACAAACCTATTGCTTTAGATATGTGGAAAGTTTATTTTGGAGAATTAAATCTTATGGGGACACATGTTTATACTCCTAAAGATATAGAAATTGGGGTTGAACTTTTAAATGATTATCCTAAAGTCTTTCGGCCTTTTATTTCTAAAGTAATCGGATTGAAAGATTTACAAGCAGAGTTAAAAGGATTAGTTGACGGTACTTCTAAAGCTATGAAGGTATTAGTGAAATTATAAAAATATATAAAATTGTTTTTACAATTTAAGTTAATATAAGTGAAATTTGTAAATAAATAATCTTTTACAAAGAGTATGTAATAAAGTAAATAATCAGATATAATGTTTGATATTATAAAATTTGGTCACTTTTTGATAATATTAAGGGACATTACCCAGAGCAATACTTAATCCTAAAGCAGTACAGTGATCAGCATTATATAGTGTTATAAAGAGTAAAAAAATTAGGAGTGATAGGCATGTTTAATAATTTATTTAATTTAAGAGGAAAAACCGTTTTAATAACTGGCTCAACTCGGGGATTGGGTTATATAATGGCAAAAGGTCTGGGTTCAGCTGGTGCTAAAATTATTTTAAATGGAAGAAATGCAGAAAAATTAGAAGAATCGGTTGATGAATTAAGAAAAGAAGGATTTAATGTTAACGGTTATGCTTTTGATATTACCAAAAAACAGGAAATTTGTGAAAAGATGTCATTAATTGAAAAGGAAATAGGTTCAATCGATGTTCTGGTCAATAATGCAGGGATTCAAAAAAGAGCTTTATTAATAGAAATGGAGGAATCATTGTGGCGAGAAGTTATTGAAACGAATTTAACTGGTGCTTTCTTAGTTAGTCAACAAGCAGCCAAAGGAATGATTGCCAGAAAATCAGGGAAAGTTATTAATATTTGTTCTGTTCTAAGTGAGTTGGGGAGAGCCACAGTTGCTCCCTATGCAGCTGCTAAAGGAGGATTAAAGATGTTAACTAAAAACATGGCTGTAGAATGGGCAAGATACAATATTCAGGTAAATGGTATTGGTCCAGGTTATATTATTACGGATATGACCCGTTCTCTTGCCGAAAATACTAAATTTAACCAATGGTTAAAAAATCGAACCCCTGCCCATCGTTGGGGACAGCCAGAAGAACTTATTGGGACATTAATATTTTTAGCTTCCCAAGCTTCTAATTTTGTTAATGGCCAAATTATCTATGTTGATGGAGGAATATTGGCTTCCATATAGTCCTTAATATTATCAAAAAGGATTAAAAATTATTCTAAACAGATGTGTCAAGGGGAATCTTGTGACAATGAAATATGACAGCGGTTCTGTGGCATATTTTATTGATTAAATAATTAATTAAACAGAGAAAAAGAGAGGAATAGGAAAACCGATTTTTAGATAAACAAGGCAGATAAGTATATATAGAATTAAAGGATTATCAGTTTTTATGGGAAAAAATAGTAAGGCTCTAAAACGTAGAAAATATAAGGGTTTCTGCGTTTTTTTGTTATATGGGATGGTGATAGTGATTCTAAAATATGGAGAAAATGAGGCAAAAAAGGACTAAAAATTGTATTTTTAGGAGGCTAAGAGCCTTGCAAAATAAGGCTTTCAGAGAAATATTGCCGTAGCTGCGTTTTTTGAGATGGCCTAAGGTGATTGTTCATACTTTTTAAATAGACGCTTAAAATAGCTTAAAATGGCTTATTTTAGATATAGGCTGAGACCCTTATTATATAAGGCTTTCAAGAGGCTATTTTCCCACAGGTTTTACACATTTTCCCCATTTATAAGTAAAATATTGTTAGTTTTAGTCCCTCTGTCATTGCTTCCGAAGAAGGCGCGGTAATCTCTATTTCCTTAACCGTCAACCGGGAGGGATTAATGGGTTCAGCCTTCACAACTTCACAAAATGTAAAATGAAAATAGAAGAAGAAAATGTGAAGCTGTGAAGCCTGATCTTCCCTTTTGGTATTTTAAAACACTGCATAATTTATCTCTTGAAAATGTTTTAATATAATCTTGCTATACAAAAAAGTTGACAAAACTAAAGTTCATCTTGTATAATAAGAATAGGATAAAAATAGAAACTGTTTCTATAATGTAGAAAAGAAATAAGGGAAACAAGATGAAAAAATCCCCTAAGTACCCTATAAAAGTTTTAAATAAATCCCTCTCTATTCTTGAAATTTTACTTCAACAAGGTTCTGCTATGAATATGACTGAAATCAGTGAAAGATTAGAAATCTACCCCAGTACTATTCACCGTATATTAGATACCTTAAAACACTGGGGTTATGTAGAACAAGATTCCCATACCCAGAAATACCAATTAGGTCTGAAGGCATTAGAATTGGGTATGGCCAAACTTCGCCAAATGAACCTGGTAAGAGAGGCTACTCCCTATTTAAAAGAGTTAGTA
>JAUVOA010000190.1 GCA_030599445.1 Atribacterota bacterium
TACAGCTTAATTATGGAGGACAATTTACTCAAGGTGGATGGGAAATAAACACCAAAGAAGTCGTTTATCAAATCAACGACCGCCTGGCTTTAGAATGGTTAGTGCCTAACGGATTTGGTATGAGTTTTAGCTGGTAGAAATTTTTAATATAATAACTATACTAAGCTATAAGCAAATAGAAAAAATTATCTCATACAATTTATCTAAGTTTTAATTTTGAATTATGGTTTTTCATTTTTAGCTTAACAAAGATAGATCAGAACTAATAGACAGGCGAGACGCCTGTCCTACGGGCAGACACAAGGTCTGCCCCTACGACTATTCACTAACGACTAATTATGAGTTTTGAATTATGGTTTATGCTTTTAGCTTTTAGTTTTATCTTAAACCGAAAACCAAGAAGTATAAACTGATAACTTGTATTTTTCTTGTATTTTAAACTAGCTAACCAGGTAACCAACTAACCAATTAACTAATTTTATACGCTCTACGCTAGTAATACTAGCAATTGATTTATCTTGTATTTAATACTAACGACTATTCACTAACGACTAACGACTAGTAGAGAACGGAGGAAGAAATGTACGAAAAAGAGAAAGAACTATTTGCAGAAATGATGGATATTATTGCTAAATTGAGGGGACCGAAAGGTTGTCTTTGGGACAGAAAGCAGACCTTAGAATCTCTGGCTCCCAATATTTTAGAAGAAGCTGAAGAGGTTTCCCAGGCAGTTAAGTCTAAATATAAGGATAATTTGTGTGAAGAGTTAGGGGACTTGTTAATGGTAATACTTATGCAGGTTGAAATTGCTCAGGAAAAAGACTTATTTACTTATTCTGATGTACTGGCCGGAGCGGTAAAAAAATTTATCAGAAGACATCCTCATGTCTTTGGTGATGTAAAGGTAAACACTCCAGAAGAAGCCTTAGCAGTTTGGAAGAAGATGAAAAGGGAAGAAAAAGAAGTAAATAATTAAAAATAATGTTAATTTAGATTAAAAATTACATTTAACCTATATAAAATATATGATATAATAGATTGGTTAACTAGTTACCTGGTTGGAAATTCAAGTTGCAAGTTACGAGTTTTTGGTTGCAGAAAATCTGAGCGTGTAGGGGCGTATTGCTATACGCCCTCATCTGCAAAAGATAAAAAAAAGAATAGAATAGATTCCCATTTTCATGGCGTTGACAGAGGTAGGGGCTTGATTTATCAAGCTCGCAGAACTCGTCTCGGGTCGGATGAATCCGACCCCTACATTAAAAACAATACTTTATATGAAAAGGTTTTGAGTTTTTATTGTATATTAATAACTGATTGCCAAAAACCATTAGACAGGCGAGACGCCTGTCCTACGAATTTTTTATTAAAATCGGCAAATTGGTTAATCGGTAAATCGGCAAATTGGAGAATTTTTACATGTCTGAGAAAAAATCAAAAAAATCCTTTCCAAAAGCAATATTAGTTATTCTGATTCTCGTTGTTCTGATTACAGGAGGATATTTCGCGATTCGGAGTAATCAGGCTAAAAATGAGATAAAAAATCAGATAATTTCTACGATGGAGAACACCATCGATCGAGGGATTTATATTGGGAGAGTTAAAAATTACTCTCTTAATTCTATAACTTTATCTGATTTTAAAGTATTTAAAAACAGATCATTACTTGACGAGGACCAAATCTTTGGAGCTGAAGAAATAATTGTCAATTATGACCTGGATTTTCTCTCTGCCCTAAAGAGGGAGGTACCCCTGAGTGTTGAAGATATCACCCTGGTAAGACCCTGGATGACTTTAATCAGGGATAGCCAGGGAATCTTTGATTTTATGGAAAAATTTAATTTTAACATTGATAATTTCGCAGTTTCCCCCAAAAGAGTAAATATTCAGGATGGAAATCTGGATTATATAGATTTCCAGACAACCAAAGAAAATGGCCTTTTAACTAAAGCAAAATCTTTAAATGGTTATTTTTATCTGGAAAATTTACCTAGAGTTGAATTTGATTGTTCAGGTTTAGGGGAAGAAGATAATGCTCCTCTTGCTCTAAAGGGATATTTTTTTGTAGATAGAGTGGATTATTCCCTCGATTTTACTTTTAAAGATGCCGATATTACTCATTTTCAACATTATTTTGCGGAAACTAAACCCTTCAATTTAAAAAAAGGGTTGTTTGATTTAAGTCTTCACCTGGCCAATGATCCAGATACCACCAAAGGAGAAATTATTTGGTATGGCCAGGCCTCTGCAAGAGATGTTGATTTATTCCCGGATTTTTTAGACGGTATGGAACTCAATCAAGCCGAGGGTTCAGTTACTTTTGATTCCAAAGAAACAATAATAGAGAAGTGTACTGGTCTTTATAAGAATTCCCCATTTATATTAAAAGGGATTCTCACTTATATTGATGATTTTAATTACGATATAAGGGTTAACTCAGATGATTTTAATTTAAGCGATCTGGAAGATGGCCTAAAAGAACATATGTCTCTGTCTCAAGAGCTCCAAGCCAAAGGAAAGTCTAATCTGTCATTTGAAGTAAGTGGTTCAGAAGAAATTTTCCAGGTGCAAGGTGAATTATTAACTGAACAAGGAGAAATCCAAGGTTACAATTTTTCCCATCTAAGGACAGAATTCAATTACGACCAGGATGATTTTTATTTTAAAAATATGAAAGCAGAGGTTGGAGGAGGCGTTGTTGAGGGTAGAGGCAAGATTATACTGAAAGACGAACTATCTGAATATGATATTTTATTTAACCTTGCTCAATTTGACGTGGAAAGTGATTTTCTAAAATCCTTCCATTTGGATTATCTGAAAAAGGGGTTATTATCTGGAAAATTAGAGATTAGAGGGATTATTGCCCAGGGAGAAAAAATAAACCTTTCTGCCGAAGCGAAGATTAAAAATAAAGCAGGAATTCTTTCTCTAAAAGCAGAAGGTATAATTGCTGAAAATAACTATCTGAATTTAAAAGTAAATACCGTGGGAGTTAGCTTAAAAGAGCTGGGAGAAATCTCAAATTATCAAGAGATTAAAGGATTGGCCAGTTTTAATGGTGAGTTGAGCGGTCTACCCGATAATTTAAAGATTAAAGGTAAAATTGAAGCAGAAAAAGGACAGATATCTGAATTGCCCTTTGATTATTTGGAAGGGAAGGTAGATTATCAGGAGAATAAGTTAAAGTTGGAAGAATTTGTTTTTAAAAATGAAGGTTTGGTTCTGAAAGGCAAGGGAAATCTTAATTTTTCTGAGGAAAAAGATATTGAAACGAGCTTTACCTTAAAGATGGAGCAGGCAGATATAAATTATCTGGCAAAACTTTTTAATTATAGTTTTCCCCTATCTGGTTTAGCTCAAGGAGGAATTATTATTGAAGGCACTTGGCCTAAACTAAATGCACACGGTGATTTAGGGTTAAAAGATATTAATTTAGTTAACCTTAAAGCAGAATCCGGGAATCTCATCTTTGTTTTAGAAGATAATAAGATAAGAATTGAAAGTATGGTTTTAAATTCTGGAAAGACCCAGCTCTATGTCCAGGGAGAAATAAATTTGGAAGAAGATTTACCCCTAAACTTGAGAGTTAATTTTCTAAATCAAGATATCTCATATTTAATATCAAATTTTGTAAAGTCAGATTTAATAAATAGATTTATAGGAAAAGCCACGGGTTCTCTGGAGTTAAAAGGTGATTATGCTTCTCCCGACCTATATCTATCAGCCTTGATTGAAGATGCCCAATTAGAAAAGGTGCCCTTAAATTCCATAGAAGTAAAATTAGATAAAATTGGTTCTATGATAAGGATTAATCGGTTAAAACTGAGTCAAAGAAAAGGGGAGCTTGTAGCCGGGGGATGGATTGATCTTGATGAGGATAATAAAAATTTAGATATTCACCTTTCAGCAGATAATGTAGATTTGAACCAATTATCTAATCTTTTTGGCATAGAAGATGA
>JAUVOA010000249.1 GCA_030599445.1 Atribacterota bacterium
AAATTAGATTCTTTAAGCTATCCGGAGATGAGTTCTGTTAAAGGGATAGGTCTGGCTAAATTTGCTCAAATAAAGGCAGCTTTGGAGATAGGGAAAAGGCTTTTAAGAGAGACCAATTTGCCTAAAAAGAAAATCCATAATGCTTTAGATTTAGTAAATTATTATGGACCATGCATGAGAGATTTAAAAAAGGAAAAATTTAAAGTAATAATGTTAGATGTAAAGAATAAGATTATTAGAGATATTAATATTTCGGTAGGCAGTTTAACAGAAAGCATAGTCCATCCTCGCGAGGTATTAAAGGAGATAATCAAGGAGTCTGCTGCCTCAGTTATATTTTTACACAATCATCCCAGCGGGGAATCGAATCCCAGTAAGAATGATTTAGATATTACTGATCGTTTGGTGGAGGCCTGTAATATAATTGGAGTGAGAGTACTGGATCATATAATTTTAGGAGAGGATAATTATACCAGTTTTGCCCAGGAGGGCTTATTACACAAAGAGCAGGGGGTGAAGATAAGTGAAAAGTAATTTATCTATAAAATTTTGTCCTTATTGTGGTTATAAATTAGTCAGAAAGATGTTGGAAGGAAGAGAAAGATTGTATTGTTCGAGGTGTAGGAAGATATATTACGAAAATCCTACTCCGGTAGTAGCAGTGATAGCCAGAGATGATGAAGGCAAAATATTGTTAATCAAAAGAAAAATAGAACCCTGTAAAGGTGAGTGGGCTTTACCAAGTGGGTTTATGGAGATAGAGGAAAGCCCTATAGAAGCGGCTTTGAGGGAATTGACCGAAGAGACTGGGTTAAAAGGAAAATCGAAGAAGTTGATAGGAGTTTATCCTAATAATAGTGAAATTCACGGTTATTTAGTTACTATAATTTATGAAGTTGAAATTTTAGGAGGAAAACTTTGCGCCGGTGACGATGCGGAGGAGGCAGATTTTTTTGCGGTTAACCAACTTCCTCTTTTAGCCTTTCAATCTCACCGGGAAGCCCTGGGGGAAGTTTTAAAATAAAGGATTTAATTTCAATTCAAATTTTACAAGAAATTACTGATTATATATAAAAATATTTATAAATGCAAGGGAGAAAAAAAATAATGGAAAAAGTAAATTTTTTTAAAGTTAACGAATTAAAAGCAAAAGAAGTTATGAAGGGTATAACCGTGAGATCGGTGGCAAATAAAAATTCAATGATTACTTTTTTTGAATTTGCTCCCAATTCTATTGTCCCAGAACATAAACACCCTCACGAACAGATTACTGTGGTTACAGTAGGTTCATTAAAGATGACCATCGAAGGAGAGACTAAAACTCTAAAAACAGGAGAAGGTGTAGTGATTCCACCTAATGTTGAGCATAAAGCTACATCATCAAACCAAATTACAAAGGCGTTTGATACTTGGTATCCTTTGCGTGAAGACTATCTTTAATTCTAAAAGAATGATAAAAAAATAACAGTTAAGTAGTGCAAGAGGAGTAAAAAATTGAAAATATTAGCTTTAGATTTTGATGGAGTAATTGTAGATAGTGTTTTCGATTCACTTTTTATAGGGCATAATGCATATTTAATACTTTATGGTCAGGGTAATAAGAAATATTTTGGGGGAGAGCTTTTTACTTTCGGAAATTGGGAAGAGACTAAAAAGCAGTACCAGCAAGAGATAAAATATTACCGAACTCTAAGGCCTTATATTCGGGGAGCAACCGATTATGGTTTGATCCAGAAATTAATAGAAGAAAATAAATTTGTTAAAAATCAAGAAGAATTTGACAATTATAGAAAGACAATAAAGTTTGATTTTGAAGCCTATGAAAAAGAATTTTATAAAGAACGAGAAAGACTGCAAAATATAAATTATAGAGCCTGGTTTAATTTAGAGCCGCCCTATCCCAAAGTAATAGAGGGGATAAAAAAATTATTAGAAGAAGGTACTAAAATTGTGATTGCTACCTCTAATAGAAGAAAAGCAATTGCCAAGTCTTTTACCCCTGAATATTTTGGTTTTACCATTAAACCGGAAGATATTTTAGATAAGAGATACGGTGAAGATAAATCCGAGCAGATGAAACAGATTGTAAAATTATATAATATTAAGTTTGAAAAAATATATTTTGTAGATGATCAGGTAAGCCATTTGATTCAGACCAGACCCTTAGGAGTAAAAGTCATTTTAGCTGGCTGGAGCTACGCAACTGATATTCAAAAAGAGGAAGCCCGGAAGCAAAAAATTCCAGTTATTGAAAAAGAAGAAGATTTTTATTACATGATTAGAAATGCCTTAAAAGTAGACATTTAAGAAGAAATCTCATTATTATGTCTATTGATATGTTTGTATTAATTTTAATTTCAATGCTGTTATTACTAAAATATTTTTAATAATAATATGGTTATTTAAAAAATAAAAAAGAAGGGGAAGAAAATGAAAATAGTAGATTATAAGGAAGTTAAAGCTGAAGCTGTAGATTTTGAAGACGCAAAAGATGTTAAAGTAAGGTGGCTTATTTCTGATAAAGAAAAGGCTCCGAACTTTGCTATGAGGTTGTTTGAGGTTGGTCCGGGAGGGTATAGTCCTTTACATACTCATAATTGGGAACACGAGGTATTTATTTTAGAAGGTGAAGGAGTAGCTAACGATGGAGAAAAAGAGACCAAACTTAAAAGCGGGACAGTAGTTTATGTAGCTCCGGAGGAGAGGCATCAGTTTAAAAATACCGGGAATGATACCTTAAAATTTTTGTGCCTAATTCCTATAAAGAAATAAAATTAGCGTATAGCGTACAGCGTTTAGCGTATAGAAAAGATGAAGCCAAAAAAGTAGGGGCGTATTGCATACGCCCCGAGTTATTTGGTAATTTTATTATCGGGTTCGATGAATCGAACCCCTACCACTGCTTCCGAAATGTTTTTTAATATTCTATCTTATGTCTTCTATTTTCTTTACTGTATACGATATACTAAGTTTTATTCTCCATCCGCTTTTTTTCTTACTTTTTACTATATACTAGATACTATATACTATATACTAATTTTGCTTTTGTATCCAACTGTCTGCTTATATAAGAATTTACTCTACAACAGTAAAATCAATAGTTATTTCAGTGGTCTTTTCAGAAAAAACATCCTTTAAGACTAACAAAAATTTATAATCACCTACAGGGAAGGGAGAAGTTTGAGTGAGTGTATTGGTAATAAACAGGTCGAAATTTTTAGAATACGAGGTTATATGGTAGTCAAGA
>JAUVOA010000037.1 GCA_030599445.1 Atribacterota bacterium
CCGATACTTACTCCTGCAGCTTGCGAAGGAACTACTACTTTATTTGAGACTGAATATTTTGACGATAAAGCGTATCTTGCACAAAGTGGACAACTTTACAATGAGGCAACTGCCGCGGCTTTTGGAAAAGTATACTGTTTTGGACCAACTTTTCGAGCGGAAAAATCTAAAACCAGAAGACACCTAATGGAGTTTTGGATGGTTGAACCTGAAGCATCCTATGTGGATTTTGAGGAATGTAATGAGATTGAAGAAAATTTAATAACTTATGTTGTCGGGAAAGTATTGGAAAAAAGAACTAACGAATTAAAGCTATTAGAAAGAGATATATCAAAATTAGAACTTATCAAAACACCTTTCCCAAGAATCTCATATGATGAAGCAATCGATATTTTAAGAGATAATGGAGTAAAAGTTGAATGGGGAGATGACTTTGGTGGAGAAGATGAAACAATCTTATCAAATAAATATGATAGACCCGTATTTGTTCATGGGTATCCTGTAAAGTGCAAGGCTTTTTATATGAAGCCTGATCCAAAAAGAGATGAAGTCGTATTAGGTGCTGATCTTTTAGCCCCAGAAGGATATGGAGAAATTATCGGGGGTGGACAAAGAATTGATGATTATGAATTATTGGAAAGAAGGATTAAAGAGCATAAATTACCCAGGGAAAAGTATGAGTGGTATTTAGATTTAAGAAAATATGGGTCAGTTCCTCATTCTGGATTTGGTTTAGGAATAGAAAGAACTGTTGCCTGGATATGTGGTTTAAGTCATATTCGCGAAACCATTCCCTTCCCAAGAATGTTAAATAAAATTTATCCATAAAAATAGTATCGAGTATCGAGTATATAGTATCGAGTAAAGAGAGAAAAAGAAAAGAAAGATGCAAGATAGTAGAAACAGTATAAAGCATATAGTATTTGGTTAGTTGGTTACCTGGCTAATAAAAAGAAGCAAGAATACAAAATCCGATTCTTTTTATCTCTTTATCTAAAAACTGTAAACCGATAACTGAAAACCCATTTCCTTCACACGATACTCGATACGCGATATGAAACATAAAGGAGAATAGATGTAAATGAAAAAATCAAAAGAATTTATAGAACCTATGGGCTCTTGGAAGAAAACACATTCTTGTGGAGAGCTTAGGAAAAATGATATAAAAAAAGGAGTAATCTTAATGGGCTGGGCTCAGAGCAGAAGAGATCATGGTGGTTTGATCTTTATAGATTTAAGGGACCGTGAAGGAATATCACAAATTGTATTTGACCCAAAAGATTCTGCTGAAGCACATAAAAAAGCACATATAATTAAAAATGAGTATGTACTTGCAGTTAAAGGGAAGGTTGTTTCTCGTTTAGCTGGTTCTGAAAATCCTAATATGCCAACCGGAGAGATCGAAATCAAAGCCAGCCAGGTAAAAATATTAAACGTTTCCGACACCCTGCCTTTTAATATAGATGACAAGATAGAGATAAATGATAATTTGAGATTAAAATATAGATATCTGGATTTAAGACAGTTAAAGATGCAAAAAAATTTGCGATTACGACACCAGGTCTGTATGGAAATTAGAAATTACTTAAACAGTAAAAGTTTTTTAGATATAGAAACACCTTTTTTAACTAAGAGTACACCGGAAGGGGCAAGAGATTATATAGTTCCCAGCAGAGTGAATCCGGGTAAATTTTATGCTCTGCCTCAATCTCCTCAATTATTTAAACAATTATTAATGGTTGCAGGATTTGAAAAATATTACCAGATAGTAAGGTGTTTTCGTGACGAAGATTTAAGGGCAGACCGAGCAGCAGAGTTCACTCAGCTTGATGTGGAAATGTCTTTTGTTGATAGAGATGATATATTCAATTTAGTAGAGGAAATGTTTGCCTATTTATTTAATAAATTATTTAATATCAAGATAAAAATACCTTTTAATAAAATGGATTATCAAGAAGCAATTTCCCGATATGGAGCAGATAAACCAGACTTAAGATTTGGAATGGAGATAATAAATTTAACTGAAATATTTCAAAAAAGTTCCTTCAAAGTATTTGGAGAAGTGATTCAAAATAAAGGGGAAATATGTGCCATTAAAGTTGAGAGTGATAAGGAATTTTCCCGAAAAAAACTTGATGACTTACAATTATTTATTACTTCATTTGGTGCAAAAGGATTATCATATATAAAAATTAAAGAAGGAAAAGATTTTCAATCTTCCATAGCCAAGTTTCTTTCCCCCGAAGAGATAGAAAAAGTTAAACTTAAAACTAATGCTAGCCCGGGAGACCTTATCTTAATTGTTGCTGACCAGGAGGAAATAGTGTATGAAGCATTGGGAAATTTAAGATTAAAATTAGCGGACGATTTAAATCTTGTTAATCAGGATAAAAAGGAATTTAATTTTCTCTGGGTTACAAATTTCCCTTTGCTAGAATATAATCCGGAGGAAAAAAGATATGAAGCAGTTCATCATCCTTTTACAGCACCCTTAGACGATGATATTAAATTATTAGATACTAATCCTTTGAAAGTACGTTCAAAAGCATATGATTTAGTGCTTAACGGAAACGAAATCGGAGGAGGAAGCATCAGAATACACAATACAGACCTTCAAAAAATAGTTTTTAAATTATTAGGGATAGATAATAAAAAAGCTGAACAAAAATTCGGATTCTTATTGCAAGCTTTAAAATATGGAGCACCGCCACACGGGGGGATTGCCTTTGGTTTGGATAGGATGGTTATGCTTCTAGCCGGAGCTTCCTCAATCAGAGAAGTAATTGCCTTTCCCAAGACCCAAAAGGCTACCTGTCTGTTAACTGATGCTCCATCTGAAGTAGATCAAAAACAATTAAAGGAACTATATATAAAATTAGATTTACCGCAAGGATAGCGTTTAGCGTACAGCATAGAGCGGATACACTTGGTTATATAGTTATATAGTTAGTTGGTTACCTGGCTAAGAAAAGGAAGCCAGGAGACAGAATCCAGTATTCAGAATCATTTTAAATTACAAGGTTATATTATTTGCTAAGTTATTTTGTATTCTTCTGACTTCTGACTACTGAATTCTTAAATAATAATTATGGTTTTGCGCTTCACGCTTTTAATTTTTCGCTTTCTTACTATACGCAATACGCTCCACGCTATCCGCTATCTTACTATATACTATATACTAAATACTATATACTGTTTTGGATATACTGTTTTGAATATTGAAAGATACAATAAGGTGTGATATTATAAGGACAAAGAAAATATATGAATTACCCTGCTGTGTTCGTGCTGACTAATTAAGTTTTGAACCAACACTTATATAATAGGGATCGAGCTCTAAATGTTATATGTACGCCTGAGGTAGGTCTCCTTCAGCTTGAAGTAAGGCAAATACCTAACGCTAACTAATTTAGTTGACGCGGAAACGTAAAACATTTAGGTAGATACCCACCTGTTTGGGGACAGGTATCAAAACCTAAAGCACACGACATAGCGGGGTTTTATATTTAACCCTGATAATTTTGACAAAAATAGTAAATAAATATATTATATAATCATTAAATTTTATTTAACATTTTGATATTTACTGATATTGTACTCTTTTAATAATAATCAGGGGTTTTAGGGGGAGAGTCCCCCTGACTATTCTGTTATGAACAAAGAAGAAATACGGAGAAAAATACTAAAAAAAAGACTTTCCCTGTCTTCTGAAGATATAAGGGATAAAAGTCGACAAGTATTTTTAAACCTGGCCGAGGTCGTAGAGTATAGAAATTCCCAAAATATTATGTTTTATGTTGCCACCAGAAGTGAAGTGCAGACCGAAGAAATTATCAAAATGTCTATTAAAATGGGTAAAAATGTTTTTGTTCCTATTATCTTGCCAGAATGCATTGACTTAGCTCCTTCGAAAATATTTGATTTTGATACTGAATTAGAAAAAGGCAAAAAAGGAATTTTTGAACCGAAGAAAGAATATTATAGGTTATTCTCTTCAGAAAATATTGATTTAATAATAGTACCCGGAATCGCTTTTGATTTAAGCGGAAATAGAATTGGCAGGGGTTTCGGATATTACGATAATTTTTTAAGAAAAGTTCGCTCTTCTGCCAAAATCGTTGCTTTAGCTTTTGAAATGCAGATAGTAAAAAAAATATCCAATGATAAATATGATATCCCGGTAAATAAAATAATAACAGAGAAAAGAATAATAATTAGCGTAGAGCGTACAGCGTAGAGCGTAGAGTTAGAGAAAGAAGAAGACGAAATACAAAAGCCAATTTTCCTCTGTCATTCCCACGAAAGTGGGAATCCAGGAGTGAAAGATAAGAAAAAGATAAATTTCCGTTTTCATGGGAATGATATAAATAAAAGGTTAATAGGGAATGGATTTGAAAACAAAAAGTTTTAAAGACCTTATAGTTTGGCAAAAAGCTTACAGTTTAACCTTAGAAATATATAGGACTACCAAAACTTTCCCAAGACATGAAATATATGGTTTGACTCAACAGATGAGAAAAGCAGCAATTTCTTTACCTTCGAATATAGCTGAAGGATATGGAAGAAAACATAAAGCAGAATATTAACAATTTTTATCTATAGCCTATGCTTCATTGTTGGAATTAGAAACTCAATATTTATTATCTCTTGATTTGAATTATATAAATAAAAATGAAATTATTGAAAATCTTATAAAAGAAGTTGGCAGCATGCTGTACAGAATGATTTATCCTATACGCTAAACGCTGTGCGCTCTACGCTATACTTTATACTAAAAACACAATACGATATACGATATACGAGAAAAGGAAGGATGTAAGGACTATGGAGTTAAACAAAAAAAATGAAGTAGAAAAAGCAGAAAAAAATTCTAAAGAAGAAATGAATGAAATGATTAACCAATCTTTAGAAAAATTTAAAAAAATTAAAAGAGGAGACATAGTTAAAGGACAGATAATGAAAGTCGACGAAGATGGATATTTGGTCGATATAAAATATAAAATGGAGGGGCATCTTCCCAAAACCGAAAAATCACTCTTTTCTAAAGAAGAAGGAACCATAACCCACACTTTAGAGATTGGTGATGAAGTTTATCTGTATGTTACTAATGTCGATGAAAAGAATGGAAATATTGCTTTATCAAGAGAGAGGGCAAAATACTTTCAACTATGGGAAAAACTTAATGAAACATATAGAAAGAAAGAAAAAATTAATGCAGAAGTGATAGAAAAAAATTCAAACGGTTTAATCGTTAATATAGGATTAAAAGGATTTGTTCCTAAATCCCAAATCGAAACCAAATTTATAAAAGATGAGGATTTAGACAAATATATAGGGAAAAAAATAGATTTTATTATAATTAAGCTGGAAAAAAGGGAGAACAAAGTTATTCTTTCTCATCGTCTAATTGTTGAGAAAGAGCGTAAAGTAATGTATAAAAAAACATTAGCTGATTTGACAATTGGACAAGAAAAAGAAGGTATTATAACTAATATTACTAAATTTGGAGCATTTGTTGATATAGGTGGAGTCGAAGGGTTGCTTCATATTTCAGAAATTACCTGGCGTGATCTGAAGGATGCCACTAAATTACTAAAAGTTGGAGACAAAATAAAGGTAAAAATTATTGACTACAATAAGGAAAAAGGGAAAATATCTCTGAGCATAAAACAATTTTCTCCGAATCCTTGGGAGAATGTTAAAGAAAAGTACTCTATTGGTGACGAAGTAGAAGGAAAAGTGATAAAAATTAAAGATTTTGGTGCTTTTGTTGAAATAGAAGAAGGCCTTAATGGCCTATTACATATTTCAGAAATGGCCTGGGCATATGTAAAGAATCCTTCAGAATTAGTTTCCGAAGGAGAAGTTTTAAAATTGAGAATTTTAGAAATCGAACCTGAGAAAAAGAAAATATCTTTAGGTTTAAAGCAATTATTAGCTAACCCCTGGGAGGATGTTAAGAAAAAATATCCTATTGACTCTGTCGTGGAAGGGAAAATTACTCAAGTAACTTCTTATGGAGCTAATGTAGAGCTGGAAGCAGGCGTATCCGGAACAGTTCATTTGTCTGAGATTGATTGGGAATATGTGGAAAGACCTTCTGCAATATTTAAAAAATATATGGTACTCCCGTTAAAAGTAATAAAAATAGATGAGGATGCTCACTTAATATTTTTAAGCAGAAAAAGAACTTTACCCAACCCGTGGGATGATATAGATAAATTTTATAAGATAGATTCTATTGTAAAAGGCAAGGTAATAAGAGTAAGAGATTTTGGAGCATTTGTTAAATTAGATAAGGGAATAGAGGGATTTGTGCCCGTGTCTGAAATAGACTGGGAGAGGATTAATCATCCGAGTGAGAAATTAAAAAAAGATGAAGAATATGAGTTTAAGGTAATAAAAATAGATAAAGAAAAATTACAGCTGACTTTAAGTAAAAAAAGATTATTACCAGACCCCTGGTTAGAGGTTAAGAAGAAATATGCAGTTGGAGCTTTAGTGGAAGGAAAGGTAGTGAATCTTACCGATTTTGGAGCCTTTGTAAATTTAGAAGAAAATATTGATGGCTTAGTCCCCTTATCGGAAATATCCCATAAAAAAATAGATAATCCGGAAAGCGTTCTTTCGGTGGGAGAAGAAGTGACAGCTTTGGTGATAAAATTAGATAGTCGAAGAAAAAAGATAAGTTTAAGTATTAGAAGAGCTGAAAAAGAAGAACAAAAAAGATTTATGAAAGAGTTTAATAAAAAACAGAGTGTAGATAAAATATTGTTTAAGGATTTATTTGGAGACTTGTTTACAAAAAAATAAATTAGTCGTTAGTGTACTAGTCGTTAGTTTTAAATGCAAGATATACGATTAACCATTAACTAAATAACCAGTAAGTGATGCAATGTATAATATATGATAAATAACGTGTAATAAGTACCTGTTCTTATAATTTCAGAAATTTAATCTTATTACTCATTACATATTGCTTGTTACTGTATTTTATGCGAGATACGAATTAATAAATATGGTGGGAGTTATATAAATGGAAATGCCCAAAAAACCCTATACTAATAAAAGAATCGGAGATATTTTAATCGAGCAGGGATTAATTACCTCCGAACAATTAAAAGAAACCCTTGAAATGCAAAAAGGCGGTAATAAAAAACGATTAGGTGAAATATTCGTTGAAATAGGGGCTATAAGCAGGGAAGAACTATATGAGGTTTTGCAATATGTTTATGAAACAGAATATGTAGATCTATCAAATTATGTAATAGATCCGGAAGTAATATCCCTTATATCAGAGAAAGCCGCTTTACGGTTTAAATTAATCCCCATAAGCAAAAGCGATGATGAATTAATCATTGCCATGGCCAATCCCTTAGATGTTTATGCTATAGATTTTGTAAGAGATCATACTAAGATTAAAAAGATTAAGTCATTACTGGCCTCTGAAGAGGATGTTCTAAATGCTATTACTAGTTATTATGAATTGGGCGAATATGATGACATAATTGAAAAATTGGGGGCAGAAATAGTATTTAAAGAAGAGGAAGAAGAGGAAGATTCCAAAAAATTAGAAGCAATAAGTAAGGAAGCCCCTATTATACAGCTGGTAAATATGTTAATTGTGCAAGGTGTTAAGGACAGAGCAAGTGATATTCATATTGAACCAAATGAAAAAGGACTTTTAATTCGTTTTCGCGTTGATGGAATGCTGCATGATATTAGAACTTTACCCAATACAATAAAATCCGCGATTATATCCCGAATAAAAATATTAGCCAAGATGGACATTGCTGAAAGACGCCTCCCCCAGGATGGACGTTTCCAGGTAAGATTCGGAATTAGGGAAGTTGACTTAAGAGTTTCTACTATCCCTACTGTATTAGGGGAGAAAGTTGTTTTGAGATTATTGGATAAAAGTAAAGGATTGATAAAATTAGAACAACTTGGATTCATCCCTGAGCAATTAGAGGAATTTAAATCGATAATTTATAAATCTTATGGAATAATTTTACTTACCGGACCTACTGGCAGCGGAAAAACTACTACTTTGTATACCGCTTTAAACGAAGTAAATTCTAAGGATAAGAATATTATAACTGTAGAAGACCCGGTAGAATATAAGTTAGCCAGAATAAATCAAATTCAAATAAAACCAAAAATAAAATTAACTTTTGCCAACACACTGCGCTCACTATTGAGGCAGGATCCGGATATTATAATGGTCGGAGAGATAAGAGATACTGAAACTGCTCAAATTGCAGTTCAAGCAGCTTTAACCGGACATTTAGTTTTAAGTACTCTTCATACTAATGATGCAGCCAGTGCAATAACCAGATTGATTGATATGGAGGTTGAAACATTTTTAATTTCATCTTCGGTAATAGGAGTAATAGCTCAAAGGTTAGTTAGAGTTATATGCGAAAAATGCAAAGAAGAATATACCCCTGAGAAAAATGTCTTAAGCGGACTTAATATTAAGGGTAATTTAAATAATGATGGTAAAATTAAACTATACAGAGGAACAGGTTGCTCTATCTGCAAGAACACAGGATATTATGGAAGAACTTCTATATATGAACTTATTGTCTTGGATGAGGAGATTAGAGCATTAATAATCTCAAAAGCTACAAGTAATATTATCAAAGATACTGCTATTAAAAAAGGAATGAAAACGCTAAAGGATAGCGGGCTGGAAAAAGCACTACAGGGAATTACTACTATTGAAGAAGTGCTAAGAGTTGCAGGATAGAAAGGATAATAGCGTGGAGCGTTTAGCGTGGAGTGTAGAGTTAGGAAAGAAGAAGACATAGTACAGACACCAAATTAGTATATATAATATATAGTAAAGAAAATAAAAGAGAGAAGTACAACTCAGGTGCAAGAGCTAAAGTCAGAATAAATCCGTATCTCGTATCTCGTTAGGAAAATAGAATTCAGAAAGAAGGAGACAGAATTCAGAATTCTATCTCCTTCTTTATTATTAAATACTATATACTATATACTAGTTTATATTCTGACTCCTGGCTCCTGACTACTGAATACATAAGCAAGTAATTTTAAAAGAAGGAGAAATGTTTTTAATGAACTACATGTCTAGTGGCGAAATCAGGGAAAGATTTTTAAAATTCTTCGAAAGCAAAGGACACAAAATAACCCCCAGCGCTTCCCTCGTACCTTCAGATCCCAGTATTTTACTAACCATTGCCGGAATGGTCCCCTTTAAGCCCATATTTTTAGGTCAGGTTAAATCATCATTAAAAAGAGCTGTCACCAGCCAGAAATGTATTAGAACAAATGATATTGAAAATGTAGGAAAGACCGCCCGACACCATACTTTTTTCGAAATGTTAGGAAACTTTTCTTTTGGCGATTATTTCAAAGAAGATGCAATTAAATGGGCCTGGGAATTTTTCACAAAGGTTATAGGATTTCCTGAAGAAAAGTTATGGATCTCCATATTTAGAGATGATGACGAATCCTATGATATCTGGCACAATCTTATAGGTCTTCCTGAAAAAAGAATTGTTAGATTGGGTGAGGAAGATAATTTTTGGAAAGTTGGCCCAACTGGACCTTGCGGACCTTGTTCCGAGATATATATAGACTTGGGCGAGGAGAAGGCATCAAAAGGAGGCGGCGGGGTAGGTGTAGATGAAAGATATCTGGAATTATGGAATTTGGTATTTATGCAATATAATCGCGAGGAAGACGGTTCATTGACTCCTTTGCCCAAACAAAA
>JAUVOA010000257.1 GCA_030599445.1 Atribacterota bacterium
AAAAGAAATAGAGAGAGGAATAGGAAATTTGATTTTTAGCTAAACAAGAGACATAAATATATATAGAGTTAGAGTATTGTCAGTTTTTATAGAAAAAAATGGTAAGGCTTTAAAACGCAGTAGACATAAGGGTTTCTGCGTTTTTTTGTTATATGGGATATTGTTAGTACTTCTAAAATATGGAGAAAATAAGGTAAAAAAGAGCTAAAAGCTCTATTTTTAACAGTCTGAAAGCCTTAGAAAATAAGGGTTTTAGCGAAATATTGTCGTAGCTGCGTTTCTTGAGGTTGCCTAAGGTGATTTATCGTATTTTTAAAATACACGCTTAAGATAGCTTAAAATGGCTTATTTTAGATGTGGGCGAAAACCCTTATTATATAAGGCTTTCAGGAAGGTATTTTCCCACAGGTTTTACACATTTTCCCCATTTGTAAGTAAATATTGTTAGTAATAAGCGCATTGTAATACACCCTTACATTTGTTATCCCTGCTTAAACTTTTGCCATTCCCACTCCTCTATATGTCATTCCCACGAAAATGGGAATCTGTTTCTATCTATTTTATCTCCCTTGCCTTATTTTCCTGAAATATTTGTTAAAGTAATAATATATTACATAAACTTGTAATAATAAAAAACATATGTTATAGTATATATAGTTATATGATTTTGAAGGAGCGAGGTGTAATAAAATGCCTACATTATATAAGAATTTAGGTTTTAAAGTTAAAAAATTAAGAGAGAAAATAGATATATCACAGTCCAGTTTGGCTGAAGCATTAGGTGTAGATCGGGTGACCATTTCAAAAATTGAAAACGGAGAAAGAAAAATATATGCAGAGGAAATAAAAAAGCTTTCTGAGTATTTTAATGTTTCTTCAGATGTATTGCTTGATTTAAAAGAAGATATAGAAGTAATCATTGAAAAAAATACAACTAAGCAGAAACCAAAAAAGGAAATACGAATAAGTGTTCCCCAAAAAAATCTGCAGAAATTCAAAGAAGTATTGCTTTATGTACTAAATAAAATTGGGTCAAAACCAAATATAGGAGAATCGGTATTGTACAAATTGCTTTACTTTATTGATTTTGATTTTTATGAAAAATACGAAGAACAACTCATTGGAGCAACTTATATAAAAAATCATTATGGTCCTACTCCCAAGGAATTTATAAAAATAGTTAAAGAGATGGAAGGCAAAGACCTGATTAAAGTGAAAGACAGCTATTTCAAACATCCTCAGACTAAATATTTATCTAAAAGAGAATCGGATTTGACCCTGTTAAAAGCTCATGAAATAAAAATGATTGATAGCGTATTAGATAGATTATCTGATATGAATACCACTGAAATAAGTAATTATTCCCATAAAGATATACCATGGTTAACGACTAACAATGAAGAAATAATAGATTATGAATCTGTATTCTACCGCACAAAACCCTATTCGGTGAGGACCTATATTGAAGAAGATATTTAATGAAGTGCTAATGCTTCCTGATTTTGTGAAAGATTTTAAAAAGTTAAAGAAAAATTATCCTACCCTAAAGCAGGATTTAGAAGTATTTGTAAATAACCAGCTTAAATTATCTCACAAATTAAATATTGAAAATAGCGGAATTGTTCGAATCTCAGGACTTTCCATATCGGAACCCAAAATCTACAAAGCCAGAAAATTTGCCTGTAAATCATTAAAAGGAAGGGGCTCTTACAGTGGAATAAGAATTATTTATGCGTATTTTGAAGATGATGACCGAATAGAGTTGGTCGAAATATATTTTAAGGGAGATAAAGAAAACGAAGATCGACAAAGAATTCTAAAATACTATTCAGATGAAAAATAAAAAATTTGAGTAATATAAAATGATTTAATCATAAATCTCTTTAGTTTTTACTAAAGAGTTTTTCTTCCTTAGAGCTTTTTAAAAAAAGAAGGATTTTTTAAAACCTTTGTCGTATTAGTATTAAGGTATAGAAAAATTGAAAAAGACTAATTCTTTTAACTGCTGGCGGCGATTCAATAAGGCAAATATATATTCTTGAAGTGTGACAAAGAACCGCCCCCATGTCTTTTAAACATGCCAATTTGGGGGCATAAACGAAGTAGTTCGATTATTTTAAGTTAGACGCCATAATGCCAAAGTCATTGCCTAAATCTATATAATTGTGTTTACGCTAAACTAATTTGTGTAGGAGGATCAAATGAAGACTCATCAACCGGAAGAAACAGGGATGTCATCGGTTCGATTGACTCGCATCAACAAAATGATGCAGAAGTATCTTGACCAGAAAAAGCTTGCAGGGATGATTACTGCCGTGTTTAGACGAGGGAAAGTTATACATTATGAATGTATGGGCATGAGGGACGTTGAAGAGAACAAACCCATGAAGTTTGACACTATCTTTCGGATTTATTCCATGACAAAACCGATTGTCGCTGTGGCAGTGATGATTCTCTATGAACAGGGGCATTTTCAGCTCTTCGATCCATTATCAAAATACATCCCGGAATTCAAGCATATGAAGGTTTTTGCGGGCTTAGGCGATAGTGGAATAAAACTCGTCGATCAGCAACACGACGTAACGATACGGGATTTGTTGACTCATACGTCGGGCTTGATATACCCGGATGAGACAACTGTTGGGCGAATGTACAAGGAAAAGAGTCAAGAATGGGACGCATTGACGCTGGGGGAATGGATTCCAAGCCTGGTTGAATTGCCACTAGCCTACCAGCCGGGAACCACCTGGTGTTATGGTTATTCTTTTGATCTACTCGGCTATCTAATTGAGGTACTTTCCGGTATGACCTTAGATACGTTCTTAGAGCAAGAGATATTCAAACCTCTAGGCATGGTTGATACCGCATTTTTTGTACCTGGAGAAAAAATTGACCGCTTTGCCGCAATGTATACTGTTGATGACAATGGCAAACTAGAAACTATGGAGTCACCGGTTGAAAGCATCTTCGCAAAGCCTAGAGCTTTTCTTTCAGGTGGTGCGGGCTTGGTATCGACAATTGGCGATTTCTTACGTTTTTGCCAAATGCTACTGAATAAAGGAGTCTTCGAGGGAACGCAGCTGTTGAGTCGTAAAAGTGTGGAACTCATGACTCATAACCATCTGCCTAGTTC
>JAUVOA010000098.1 GCA_030599445.1 Atribacterota bacterium
CGAAAGTAATTTAAGATTCGATTTTATCCATTTTTATTTATTCTCACAGCGAGGTCATTTCTGATTTGATTTACAAAAATGTGAGCTTCTCGAACCGGAAGCGGCAATCTGTATTTAACTGTACATTTTAGGACGATCTCTATAGAATTAGGCAGGTCAATTTTATGCCCGGGAGATACAAAAATAGGTTTGACTCTTTTTCTTGTTCTTAACACCGCTCCTAAAACTTCTTCACTCTCCTTCAATAGGGCATAGTTTCCTTTTTCCTCCCCGACTGAAGTATATTTTCCGCTTAATCTGGATTTAGCACAGCCAATAGTTGGTTTGCCTAAAAATAATCCCAGGTGAGCGGCTATCCCCATTCTTCGGGGATGAGCTATTCCCTGCCCATCAAAGAGGATAACATCAGGCGTAGTTTTAATTTTTTTAAAGGCCTCAAGTAAACTCGGTCCTTCTCTAAAAGTAAGGAGTCCGGAGATGTAGGGAAAGTTTACAGAAGAGACAGATGATTTCTTTTCTATTATTTCTAATTGAGGGAATTTTAGAATAACGATTCCCGCAATCATTTTATTTTTATAATAGCTTACATCTGCTCCGGCTACTATTTTTACGTTGTTAAAAGATTTTTTTAGAGATATTTTTTTCTTTAATTCTTTCTGAAGTTGAATAGCTTCACCAGGGCTAACTTCCCAGGAATGGAGATTTAGGTATTTCAAGATTTCCCCCCCCTTAGAGCTTATTTAATTACTTTTCTAATCCTGAACAAATATCTTATCAGGTTTCCTCCATGGGGTATTTAGGCCACTGTCTTTTAGGGAAATAATTGTAGTTGAGAAAATAGCGATTAATTACTGCATTGGGCCATTTACTTGTTATCACCATTTTTTTCTTTTTAAGGAGTATACGTAATTCTATATTTTTGGAAAAATTAATAAAATCTTTATAGCTTCCTGTAAATTTTTTAGGCCAATCTCTAGCCAGGGGATGGAATGGACTTTTAATGCTTTTACTTAATTCCTGATATCTTTGAGCCATATTCTTTATTTTTATTCTTTTGCCAATTTTCTCAAATATTACTTCCGGGTGTAATTTCTCCCATCTTAAAGGTAAAGATCCATGTCCGCCCCATTGTACATTTATCTTAGCCCTTTGATGGTGAAGGTTAGCATCACTAACTGCTTCTTCGGTGGAGAGGATGGCCTTATGAAAATAAGTATATACTCCAGTTACTTCTCCCTTTTTTTTGTTAAATTCTATCCACACTACTTCATGGTCGGAAGGGTCATTGTCTCCGGGATAGTCTATATCATCTTCCCAGAAGAGATTATAGGCAATGATCGGTTTTTTGGGGTGGATTACTGCTACCAAATCTTTAAGTTTGAAAAATTCTTTAGGATTTACAAATAATCTGGGGGCATATCTATCTGCCAATTTTAGGTCATCTTCTGAGGCCAGACAAGGAGGGTTTAATTTTAGAATTTTTCCGTATTCACTACTTGCCTCCATTAATCTTCTCATCAAGTGGTAGGCATAACCAAGACGATAGTGATAAAGAATATTTTTGGGTTGTATTTTTAACCCCTTTTTATAATTTTCAATAACTCTATTGAATATTACTGGATTTCTTCCATAAGCCTCGTATAAAGAAAGAAATTTATCGCCTTTTTCAAAATAATTTTCTAACATTTTTTATTACCTCTTATTTGAGGAAAATTCTGTTTGATTTTTTACATTCTTATTTATTATTCGACATTTTAAGAGAAAATCCTTTTTTTTATTTCGTATTGCGTAAAAATTCAAAACTTTTTTCTTAGTTTTTAGTTTTGAGTTATAGTTTTGCATTTTGCGCTTTTAACTTTACATTTTATATAATACGACCCTACTTTTTTCAAACTTGAAACTCGTAACTAGCAACTTGTACCAGTAACTCGTTACATATTACTCATCACTTATCACTGAATTATAATTTATGTTCTATAATATTATAAAATAAAATTAAAAATTTTAAAATAGCGGTTGCATAATCAATTCTTCTGTATTATAATTGCCAGTGATTTCAAAGTAAAATAAAATAAATAAGATGCTAGAATAAATATAAAGAGGGAAGGAGGGAAAAGACTATGGAAATAATAATGGATATGATTGATAAAGTTATGAGTACCGATATCTATTTAGGTGCAGGGATTATTTTTTTATCGAAAGTTTTGGATGTAACTTTGGGTACTTTTAGAGTTCAAATGATAGTACAAAGAAAAAAGCTAATTGCCGGTGTACTCGGTTTTTTTGAAGTTCTAATTTTTATTCTCATAGTAAGCAAGGTAATACAGGATATAGGGAATTGGTTTAATGTCATCGCCTATTGTGGAGGTTTTGCTATCGGGAATATAGTTGGGATATATATATCTGAAAAAATCTCCAAAGAAATAATTTCTGTTGGTATTATTTCCAGAATTAAATGGCAGGAGATCGAAGAGAAACTTCGGGATGAGGGATTCGGAATTACTCGAAATATAGGATACGGTAAAGACGGAGAAGTTCAAATTCTCAGGGTAATATGTGAAAGAAACTATTTTCCCAAAGTAAGGGAGATTTCATTAGAATATGATCGAAAAGCATTTATCACTTCCTACCTTATTACCGGTAAATATGGCGGTCGTATGTACGGAGTAAAGAGTAAGCTTTAATAATTGTTCCAAAGAGCTTTTAAATGCCTGGGTTTATCGATATCCAGAGCGATTTCCGGGGGAGAAAGGATGGCTTTCCCCTTAAACCCCCCCAATAGTTCAGGGACTTTCTTTTCCAGGTCCTGAATAGATAGATATTTTCTTAAGTATTTCGTTGTTATTCGAGCCCCCAGAAGTCGAGCTATTTTTAAAGGATGTTTCCTGAAATAGATAAAATCGTTGATTGTCTCTGCAAAATCAGTGATAATCCGAGGATTTATTAAAAGAATATTTCCCCCGGTAAAAGTACCTTCAACAAGATTAGCGTAAACCCTTCTTAAATCTAAAGAGGGGTAAGACTGTTGATACACTACTTTATCGATTATAGGATAATAAATATCAAAACCAGGCCACCCATAACACTCTTTTATAAAACAATCGATATGTTTTTCGGTTATTAAAGGGGCATCACAAGTTGAGATTAATATTAAAGGGTCTTTTTTGAGGGGTAAAATTCCTGATTTCAAAGTGTCGGGAATGGTTCGACCGTCGGAAATAGTTAGATAGACTAGACCTTTTACTAATTTTTGTACTTCTTCAGGTCCTGCTACTATGATTTTATCAGTATATTTTGATTTTTTTAGAGCTTCTATAATATAAAGGATCATAGGTTTGTGGTGAGGACCTATTTCAATTAAAGCTTTATTTTCTTTTCCGGTAAATTTTCTCATGCTTATTTTGCTTTTTCCACCTGCCAGCAGCAAGACATTAATTTTCTCAATCATAATTAATTCCATCCTGATTTTTAAATTTATTGTATGGGAATTTCCTTTCCCCCTAAATCTATTGTAGATAAAATATTTGTGTTTAAGGGCAGAATTGTGTATCTTGTATTTAACACTGACGACTATTCACTATTCACTAACGACTAATTTAGATTATATAATAAAAACATTAACAAGACAAAAAGAGGGGGGAAATTTATGTCTGAAAAATATTTTAAATATGCTATTTTTTTAACTGCCTGGGGATGGGCAGGGTTTGTAGTTGACCGAAAAGGCTTGCGGATTTTTGTTTTGCCGGAAGAGGGAAAAGAGGATGTTCTTTTTAAAATAAAAAAAGAGTTAAAATGTAATAATCTTTTCGAAGATAATAGAGGATGGGAAAATTTAATTCAAAAGGTTAAAGAATATTATACCGGCAAGAAAGTTGATTTCATCGACTGCCAGTTGAATTTAGATAATTATACGAATTTTCAGAAGGAAATCTTACAGACAGTTAAGAAAATTCCTTATGGTGAAATCAGGTCCTATAAAGAGGCAGCAGAGGCAGCCGGTTACCCTCGGGCATATCGGGCAGTGGGAAACACTATGAGAAATAATCCTTTACCCTTGATTATTCCCTGCCATCGGGTCATAAAAAGTGACGGTGGTTTAGGAGGATTTTCCGGAAAAGAAGGGATTGCTTTAAAAAGGAAGATGATAGATTTAGAATCTGAAAGAAAATAAGGGGCAGGCAGAGATAGCGGAAAATTTAAAAATAAAAAGATGCAGTTTTATACTACCCCTCTTTTAGTAAGAAAGAATTATTTAAATTAAAGCCGTTTCCATATCTTTATCATCTTTATCGGCATAATAGGTGGCAAGCTTGGCTTGAATTTTAGATATAATATCTTCCAGAAGATAGGTGGGGGCTAAATTATAGCGGACGATACTTTCATAAAAGATCAATTTAATAAGTTGGCTATGGGTTAGCCCTATTTTACTTGCCATAAAGGTTAAAGAGCCAGTTAGAGATAAAGCAGGTGTACCGTTTACATCTATAACGTAGGTTTTTCCTGATTCATCTTCCATAAAGTCAATTCTGATAGCATCACTGGCTCCCACGGCATCAAAGGTACTAATCGCTATTTGGGCAAGTTTTTTAAATCTTTTATCATCCCGATAGATTATTTCAAATTTATCCCTCATTTTATATTCTTTATTTTTAGTGGAAGTATATCTGATGCCATGGTCTTTGGGGAAAGCGATAATGGGTAAAATGTATTTTTTAGCTTTACTGCCCAGGACTCCAACAGTATATTCTCTCCCGGGTAAATATTTTTCGATGATCAATTTTTCAGGGCCCAGTTCTT
This sequence comes from Atribacterota bacterium, assembly GCA_030599445.1. Lineage (GTDB taxonomy): Bacteria > Atribacterota > Phoenicimicrobiia > Phoenicimicrobiales > Phoenicimicrobiaceae > Sediminicultor. The sequence continues at coordinate 4,798 of JAUVOA010000098.1, forward strand.
TTTTTAGACCGATAAACCTATTTTTTAGTTCTTGCAGATTGTGTACTACAGATTTAGGAGTAATACCTATACTATCTCCACCGCCAACCGGTTTTATCATCAGGGGGAATCCGATTTTCTCTATCTGGGAGAGTAATTTTATTTTATTAAACCGAAGGTGAGTATCAAAAACAAAATAACCAGGGATCAAGATATTTTTTTCTTTGAGTTTGATATAAGTAAGGTCTTTATTGCGGCAGATTTTCATACTTTCGATACCGGAGAGGGCACAGGGGATATTGTATTTGTTTAACTGTTTGTGGACCATTGCTGCACCATACCCGCTATAAAAGGTATGAGGGATATCTTTATATCCTTCTGCCAGGATAAAGGCCAGATCAATAGGTTGATGTTTACTGATAAATTCGTCTAATTGCTCTGGCGCAAGAAGGTCTAAAGATAAAATATGATTATTAGTTTTGATCAAAGCCTGACGGATAGCATCTACATCTTCTGTGGGGATGCATTCTCTAAAGAGCCCCTTACGTTCTCTCTGGCTTACCTGGTTATAGGCGAATAAAATATTTTTTATCATATGTTCGACCCCTTTCTATAATATTTATTATATTCTATATATTTTTTGAAGAATGGCCTATTTTTAAGACTATTCTTTATAGAGCATTTTTCTTTCGGGTATCTTATTTTAAAAATTAAAATAAGAAATGATTTTTGCAGTATTACAAGATAGATAAAAAGAGGTTTCGGGATTACTCTATAATTGTTACAGGATAAAACCTATTAATATTTTATAATAAGATAATAAAAAATACAAATATATTAATATGGTATCGAGTATATAATATTAAGTATCGAGTTAAGAAAGCGAAAGAAAAGATAGAAAAAGTAGCATTCTTCTTCCTATCTAACTACCCCACTAAAGTTTACACTAACTTACGCAGTACTAGTATGGTAACTTTTTTAAGTATTTTTTAAGAATAACATCTAAACTAAATATTTTAACCACGGTTTATATAGAGATTCTAATTTACTTGTTAGATTTGCCGGCTAATTTGTTAATATTTTTAGTCTCTCCTATTACAATTAGAAAATCTCCTTTTTTTATTACGTCTTTTGCCCGGGGTGAGATATTAAAGCTATCATTTCTTTTTATGGCTAAAACGTTTATTCCGTATTTATTCCGCATGTCAAGTTCACTCAAAGTTTTATCTACAAATTCAGGCAAGGCTTCAATCTCAATAATATTATAATCAGGTTCCAGTTCGACATAGTCTTTAATGTTTGGAGTGATTAATCTTCGAGCG
>JAUVOA010000220.1 GCA_030599445.1 Atribacterota bacterium
ACACCTGTTCCCATCCCGAACACAGTAGTTAAGCCCTCCTGCGCCGATGGTACTGCAGATTTTCTGTGGGAGAGTAGGACACTGCCGGGATTTTTTATTTTCTAGATTTTATTGTATAATTTTAAAAACATAGTTGGCTGGTTACTTGGTTACCTGGTTAGTTAGTTAATGAATTCCGTATTAAACAAACTAACAAATTAACTAGATAACCAACTAACTAAACGTTAACAACTATTCACTAACGACTAGTTAATTGGTCAATTGGTGAATTAAGGAGGTATACAATTTATGAAAATTTTAGTACAAAAAGTATGTAACTGGATGGAAGATAAAGTAATAAAAGCAAAAGCTGAAGGGGTACTATTTGGATTAAGCGGGGGATTAGATTCTGCTGTAGTAGCAGCCTTAAGCATAAGAATATTCCCCCAAAATGCCTTAGCCATAATTATCCCTTGCCATAGCCTTAAAGCCGATATTAATGATGCCTTAAAATTTATTAATAAATTTAATATTCCTTATAAAATAATTGATGTATCAAAAGTATATGATTCGTTCATTCATCTGTTAAATGATAAAGAAAACGAAGGAAGTTTCAAATTAGCAGAAGCAAACATAAAACCACGATTAAGAATGATAACTTTGTACTATTTTGCTAATAAATTAAATTATTTAGTTGTGGGAACCGGGAACAAAAGTGAGATAATGATAGGATATTTTACTAAATATGGTGATGGTGGAGCAGATATTTTACCTGTAGGGAATTTATTAAAGAGTCAGGTTAGAGAATTAGCAAAGTATTTAGGTATTCCCAAAAAAATTATAAACAAACCTCCTTCTGCGGGTCTCTGGGAAGGTCAAACCGATGAAGAAGAAATTGGCATAAATTATGATCAGCTAGATAAGTATTTAAGAACAGGAAAATTAAACAATAAAATAATACAAAAAAAGATTCAAGACAAAATAACTAAAAGTGCACATAAACGAATTACTCCTGTGAAACCTCCCTTTTAAATAAATATATTTCATATTTTTTATCTTATAATTGCAATATTTCTCCCTACATCTTCATCGCTTAATAATAACCATCAAGAAGCAACGATTAATTGAAGCCTAAAATAGACAAGCGGGCCTGTCCTCGTGAAAACGGGGAACGCCTGTCTTACATGGTGGATGGTTTTACCTTTTTTATCTCTCGTATTTTGAATTTTGTATTTTCTTAACTAAATACTAACGACTAATTTATGACGTTAGTGTAAGCTTTAGTAGGGTAGCAAGGAAGAGAGAAAAAAATATTTATTGCTTCTGTTTCTCTATCTTCTTTTTTCTCTAGTTCTTTTTCTTAACGCGATACGATATACTAATGACTAATTTATTGAATCTGCTCTTTTAATATGCTAAAATTATTAAAAATTAATCACAATTAAAGTTTTAATAATTTTATATTCAAGGAGAAATAAAATATGTCTGGACATTCAAAGTGGAGTACCATTAAAAGAAAAAAAGGTAAAGTGGATGCACAGAGAGGAAAGATATTTACTAAAATAATTCGAGTGATAACTGTTGCTGCACGCTCAGGGGGAGGAGATCCTGAGACTAATGTAAAATTAAAAACTGCAATTCAATTGGCAAAAGAAAATAATATGCCTAATGAAAATATTGAAAGAGCTATTAAACGAGGAACTGGTGAAGCCGATGGAGTTTCTTATGAAGAGCTATTATATGAAGGATATGGACCAGGAGGAGTTGCAGTTTTAATAGAAGCCTTAACTGACAATAAGAACAGAACAATTCCGGAGATTAGAAAGATTTTTTCCAAAAATGCGGGCAACTTAGGTGAAAATGGTTGTGTTGCCTGGATGTTTGACAAAAAAGGATATTTTGTTTTCGAGAAAGCTAAAGTTAATGAAGACACTATTGTAGATTTAGCACTTGAAGCAGAAGCCGAAGATTTAAAAAGTGATAATGAAAATATTGAAGTTATCACTCCACCTGAGGATTACCAGAAGTTTAGCAATTTAATAAAAGAACAAAACATTGATTGTTTGCTTAGCGAAGTTACTTTAATTCCAAAAACTACTGTAGACTTGGAAGGTAAAAAGGCAATGCAAATGCTTAATTTGATGGAACAGTTAGAAGAGAATGATGATGTGCAGAAAGTTTATGCTAATTTTAATATTGCTGATGAAATTATGGAAGAAATATCAGCAAGCAAGGATCAGGAATGATTGTATTAGGTATCGATCCGGGTCTTTCTAATACCGGATATGGACTAATTAAGTATGATAAAAAGAAAATTGAATTAATTGATTACGGATGCGTATTAACTTACAAGGAAGATAATTTTAGTGTTAGAATAAAAAAAATATATTATAAAATAAAAGAACTTATAGAAAAATATAATCCTAATGAAGTTGTTATTGAGGATATATTTTTTAATAAGAATGTTCGAAGTGCACTTACAGTCAGTAAGGTTCATGGTATGGTAGCAATAACCGTTGCTTTAAAGGAACTGGAACTTTATGAATACACTCCATTACAGATTAAACAAGCTACCGTGGGAAATGGGAGAGCGGAAAAACATCAAGTTCAATCGATGGTCAAAATACTACTCAATTTATCTAAAATTCCTCAACCTGATCATGCTGCAGATGCTTTAGCAGCGGCAATTTGCCATATACATACTAAGTATTAAATTTAGTCGTTAGTGAATAGTCGTTAGTTAAGAAAAGATTAAGAAAGAAATAGATGCAGGCATGAAAATAGAGTATATAGCATATAGTATATAGTAAAGAGAAGACAGAAGATGGGAAATAGAAAAGATAGGGTATATAAATATCGGATATCGCATAAAATAGAAATAAAAAGATGTAGGGGCGTATTGCATACGCCCTAATAGCGTATAGGTAGCCGAAACTTGATTTATCAAGCACGCAAAAAAAAGGGTCGAACAAATTCGACCCATACTCTAAAAGTTATAATTTATTTAGAAAAAGTTTTGAGTTTTGAACTATAGTTTTTAGTTTTTCGCTTTGCGTTTTTAGCTATTTGTCAACCAATAAATTGATTGAACTATCTATAAATAAATGGAATAGATTTTTATCTTAGAATTATTTTAGGAGGCAAGGATTTGCTATCTTTTTTAGAAGGAATAGTTGATACAGTTGGAGTAAATTATCTTGTATTAAATACAAACGGTATAGGGTATCAAATTAATATCCCTGCTTATAATAATCTTTCCTTGAAAACCGGTGATAAAACTAAAATTTATACTTATTTATATTTAAGAGAAGACAAAATAATGCTTTATGGATTTTTAGCTAAAGAAGAAGAAAATTTCTTTGAATTGCTGATTAGCACACCAGGAGTTGGTCCGAAAGTAGGCTTAAATATCTTATCTAACATGACTCCTGATGATTTTAGCAAAGCAATTCTCCAAGAAGATTTAGATTCAATTACGGCGATAGCAGGTATCGGGAATAAGTTAGCTAAAAAAATTGTGTTAGAATTAAAAGAAAAAATAAGCAAAATCACTTTCCTGGAA
>JAUVOA010000288.1 GCA_030599445.1 Atribacterota bacterium
ATTTAATGTTCCTCGTTTGGGCAAAAACCACGTAAGAGCGTGGCAAGATAGAGAATTAATTGCTCTCAACAAGGAAGGAAGGAGAATTTATCTATGGCATCCCTGGGAAAAGGGAATTGCTTTAGTTGAACCTTATGTTTATAAAGATCTCCCCATTTATAAATATCTCCAAGAACTAAAAACAAGAGGGGAAAATATCGAAGAATACAAGTCAATTTGGTACTACTATTAAATAAACTCCCGAGAAGAAAAATTGACTGAAGGAGGTGATATAAAAAAATTAAAGATGAGTTAAGTTCGTAGTTTAGAGTAGATTTTTAGTTATTAGAAGTAGTGAATTTAAAAATTAAAAAATGGAGGTATTAAAGTGAAGAAATCTTTAAGCATAATATTAATGGTTAGTTTATTAGTATTTTTGTTTTCCGGAATTAGTATAGCTGCTACGCATATTACTTTTGGAACTGGTAGCCCTGGAGGGACTTACTACCCTTTAGGTGGGGCAATGGCCGATCTCTGGACTAAATTGTTGAAAGCAGAAGGAATTGAAGTTACAGCCGAATCTACTGCTGCCTCAGTGGAAAATAGCCGATTAGTAGGCAGCAACGAAATTCAGATTGGAATGGCAATGTCCAGTGTTTCCTTTAAAGCTTATAAGGGAGAAGTAGATCCGTTTAAAGGAACTCCCCAACCGATATTGGGACTATTTTCTATGTATCCAGCACCCCAACATGTTGTAACTTTAGATCCTAATATTAAATCTATTAGAGATTTAAAAGGAAAAAAAGTTTCAGTGGGCGCCCCGGGAAGCGGAAATGAAACTATAGCTCGACTGCTTATTGAAACTGCCGGCTTAACTTATGATGATATGAGAATCAGTTATTACTCTCAACCTGAAGCAGCTCAAGCTTTAAAAGATAGGAATGTTGATGTAGTATTTTGGAATTTTTCCCTCCCAGGTTCTGTTGTAAGTGAAGTTACTGCAGTAAGAGATGTATATTTTATATCAGTGGATAAAGATATTGTTGAAGAATTAACTTCCAAATATACTTATTACAAGGAAGGAAAAATACCTGCCAATACTTACAAGGGACAGGATTATGATGTCGTAGCCATCCAAGATGGAAATGATGTAGTTATAAATAAGGATATCGACGAAAATACTGCATATTTATTAGTAAAAACACTATTTGAAAATGCAGAAGATATATTCAATGTCCATCCTTCAGCAAAGAAATTAATTCCTGAAAATGGTGTGAAAGTAGGTATTGAAATGCATCCCGGTGCAGAAAAATACTTCAAGGAGAAGGGATTACTTTAATGTCTAAGCGGATAATCAGGGGAACCGTTATGGTTTCCCTGATTATTTTTTTTATTATCCTAATTTTATATTTTATAAATAATAAAGAAAACAATCAGACACAATATTATTTAGAGATTATTAACAGGAAGAATGATTCTATATTAGTTAAAATAGAAGTTGCTGTCGGCGATAAATTTTATTTGGAATATATAAATTCAAAAGATTTAAATCCAGTATTAGACACTTTTGAAATAAGAGGAGATGGAATATTTTGTCTGCTTACTGAGGAATATCCCTGGTATGGGGCGGGGCAAGAATGCCATGCTTCTAAAGATATAAAATATTCAGATAAATTAGTAATAGTAAACGTAAATAGGGAGATGAAAATACTTCCTTTACGGGTGGCTTTTACCGTAGAACAAAAAATAAAATATAAAGAGAGAGAATTTATTCTATCTTCTTTGACCGATAAAGGAGACCCTGTAGGTATAATTATTGCTACTGAAGGAGGCATAAATGATAAGTGAAAAAAGGGGAAGTTTACAGACTAATAAAGAGAAAAATGGAGGAATTGAAGCACAAGTTGATGAAAAAATACTAAAAGAAATCGAAGAAATTGAAACTAAAAATAAAAGAGATTTAACCGGTTTATGGTCTATTCCTATCATAGTTGCTTCTATCGGATTATTTATTTTTCATATGTATACCGGATGGTTTGGAGCATATTTTAGTTTAATCCAACGTTCTATCCATTTTATGTTTATTTTAACTTTAACCTTTAGCCTTTTTGCCCGTAGCAAAAAAACTCCCAGAGATAAAATACAATTCTATGATTTGATATTTATTGGCATATCTATAATTTTATGTTATTACATACTTACTAATTATAAAGAGTTAGTCTGGCGAGCGGGTGCTGCAAATCCCATGGATGTTTTTTTAGGAGTTATTTTGGTCTTACTTACTTTAGAGGCAACCCGAAGAGCGGTAGGTCTTCCTTTAATGTTAGTGGCAGCTTTTTTTCTTTTATACGCCTTAGTCTTTGGGCCTTATATGCCGGGAAGGTTTTCTCATGGAACCTTTTCTATAAAGAGGGTAGCCTATTATCTCTATCTTACTGATGCAGGAATATTCGGAACACCCTTAGGCGTTTCAGCGAGTTTTGTCTACCTCTTTATCTTGTTCGGGGCAATACTGAATAAAACCGGTGCGGGTAAGTTTTTTATTGATTTTGCAACTGCCTTAACCGGATATACCAGAGGCGGGCCAGCAAAAGCTGCAGTAGTTTCCAGTGGTATGATGGGGACTGTATCAGGTAGTTCTACTGCTAATACAGTTACTACCGGTAGTTTTACTATACCTTTAATGAAAAGTATAGGGTATAGTCCAGTCTTTGCTGGGGCAGTAGAACCGGTTGCCTCCACTGGTGGTCAGATAATGCCCCCCATTATGGGGGCTGCAGCCTTTATTATGGCTGAATTTTTAGGAGTTCCTTATATTGAAATTGCTAAAGCGGCAATTTTTCCTGCCTTATTTTATTATTTTGCCTTATTTATGGCCGTAGATTTTAAGGCCGCAAAAATTGGTTTACGTGGCCTTTCCAG
>JAUVOA010000209.1 GCA_030599445.1 Atribacterota bacterium
ACCGCTTTAGTAGAGACAGGAAGCAGAATGGATGATGTAATATTTGAGGAATTTAAAGGTACTGGAAATATGGAATTAAGGCTAGATAGGGAGCTTTCTGAAAATCGCATATTTCCAGCAATTGATATTAGGAAATCTGGTACTCGAAAAGAAGAATTGTTAATAACAAAAGATAATTTACAGAAAATATGGTTACTAAGAAGGGCGCTGTCTTCGCAATCCTCTCTGGGTGCGGTGAAATTAGTGATTAATAAATTAAAAAAGACAAAGAAAAATCGAGAATTTTTAGATTCTATCAAAGAACAGGATATTTAATAAAATATTATAAATTGAATTAGAAAGATTAAGATTTAATGTAGACCTTAATAGGATACATAGAAAAATATAGTTTTAATAATTGTTTTATCTTGTTTTTGCGGAAATAATCGATATAATATAAGAAACACAAATAGGATAGTTGTCTATTTTTTTTTGAGTTTTTTCTCTTTACGCGATACTATTACTTGATACTGATTTAAGTTTTGACCTTAAAATAATAATATGTTATAATTCTTTATATTTTTAATCTATTGAATATAAACAAAAGAAAGTTAGAGGAAGAGAAAAATGAAAAAAGGTATACATCCAAAATATGAAAAATCAATAATAAATTGTGCTTGCGGTAACAGCTTTGAAACCTGATCTACTAAAAAGAATATGAAAGTAGAAATATGTTCTGTGTGTCACCCCTTTTTTACCGGTAAACAAAAGATAATTGATACTGCAGGAAGAGTTGAGAGGTTTAATAGAAAATACAATTTAACCAATGACGAAGATAGTGATAATTAATTAAGATACTATTAAAAAAAATTTAAATAATTTCAAAAATAAATATATCATTAAAAAGAAATAAAAAAATTTCGATGAATGATTGCAAGAATAAAAGTATGAAAGAAAAAGAGATATTATTTGAGAACACTTGTAATAAAATGACGAATTTAAATAAATATAAAAAACAGAGCTTTTATAAGGCTCTGTTTTTTATATTTATTTAATTGCATAGGAACTTCCTTTTTTCGTAGGGGGCTCGATTCATCGAATCCGCAATGAAAACGGGTCGGATTTATCCGACCCCCATTTCAAAAGCAACACTTTATACGAAAAAAGTTTTGAGTTTTAAACTAACGACTAACGACTATTCACTATCGACTAATTTTATGGTGTAGAGGAGGGAAGAAATGCGTGAGAGCAGAAATACTGGCTGGATTGAAGTTATATGTGGGAGTATGTTTAGCGGAAAGAGTGAAGAATTAATAAGAAGAGTCCGTAGAGTTCAAATTGCCAATAAAAAAGTTCAGGTATTTAAACCAACAATTGATAATAGATACGCTATTCAGTATATTTACTCGCATAATGGCACTAAGGTTGAAGCTATAAATATTACTAGGCCAAAAGATATTTTAGAAAGCATTGAACCGGATACTGAGGTAATCGCCATTGATGAAGCTCAATTTTATGATGATGATATTGTATCCATTTGCCAAGAACTTGCCGATCAAGGGAAAAGGGTAATCATTGCAGGTTTAGACCAGGATTTTAGGGGAGAACCATTTGGCCCAATACCTAAATTACTTGCAATAGCAGAATATGTAAATAAGTTACAAGCAATATGTATAGTTTGTGGTAATACTGCTTCCAGGACTCAAAGGTTGGTAAACGGTCAGCCAGCAAAGTATAGCGATCCAACTATATTGATTGGAGCAAAAGAAAGCTATGAGGCGAGATGTCGTAAATGTCATGTAGTATCAAAAGAGTAAAATCGTTTCGCGGAACTAGCGTAGATCGTACAGCGTATAGGTGCGAGTATGAAGCGAGAGCAGAATTAGCGAAAAACTAAAAGTGCAAAGCGCAAAACCAAAGTTCAAAACTTAAAATTAAAGAATAGCTTAGAGCGTAAAAGCAGGTAGCGTATTGCAAAACAGCGTATAGCGTATATAATTAGTTAGTTGGTTAATTGGTTACCTGGTTAGTTAGTTGAGAAAATGGAAAATAGAAGTCAGGAGCCAGAATCCAGAAGCCAGAATAAAATTATAACACTTACCAAATGTTGTGCAAAAAGGAATAATAAAAATCTTAAAGTTCATAGAAGACAATATATTATAGTATATAGTTAAGAAAGTAGAATTCTAATGTAAAAATAAGATAATATTTTGCATATGTGAATCGTATTTCTTATATACTGGATTCTAACTCCTGGCTCCTGAATTCTAAACTAATAATTATAGTTTTGGCTTTTCGCTTTACGTTTTTAGTTAAAGGAGTTTAATCCTATGAAAGTTAGGTTGATAAATTACACTAAGGATCCCGAAAAAATAGTAGCTCAGTCAGCAAGATTATGTTATTCTGCGTTAAGTGTCGAAAACTTAGAAGAAAAACTTACCAATGAATCGATAATAAAATTAATTAAAAAAATAATGAAATTAGGACATTATTCTGTTTTAGAACATGCTACTTTTACTTTCGCTATAGAAGGAATATCCAGGGTTACTTCTCATCAATTAGTAAGACATCGGCTTGCCTCTTTTTCCCAACAAAGCCAAAGATATGTTAAAATAAATAAGGAGGGGTTTCCTTATATTGTTCCAAAATCTATCGCGAAGGATAAAGAATTAGCTAAAATATTTATAGATGCTATAAAAGAATTAGACGGAATTTATCAATTGTTATTAGATCATAATATAGAAGCAGAAGATGCAAGATATATTTTACCACAGGCGGTTACAACTAAAATGATAATATCTGCAAATGCACGGGAATTACTGCTTATCTTTAAATTAAGATGTTGCAATAGAGCTCAATGGGAGATTAGAGAAGCTGCTATGAATATGTTAAGAAAAGTTAAAAAAATTGCCCCAACTATATTTAAAAATGCCGGGCCGCCTTGCATTTTAGGACCTTGCCCCGAAGGGGAACTATCCTGTGGTAAACCCTGGTCTAAAAAATAAAAAAAGGGAGTAAACTTATTATAATGAAAAATGTTGACTGTAATTATGGAGGTCAAGCGGTAATTGAAGGAGTGATGATGAGATCTCCTTTAAAATATGCTATTGCTGTTCGTAGACCAGATAAAGAAATAATTTTAAAAATAGGTAAATTAAAATCATTATCTAATAAGTTAAAATTTCTTAAATGGCCTATTTTTCGAGGAATAATTAATTTAATTGAATCTTTAATTCTTGGATTAAAAGCATTAACTTATTCTGCAGAGCAGGCAACTGGTGAAGAAGAGAAAATAAATAGTGTAGAAATGTTTTTTACAATTCTAATTGCTTTTGGGCTATTTATAGCTTTTTTCATAGCTTTTCCTACGGCAATAGCCAGATACTTAGATAAATATCTCTCTAATTTAATTGTATATAATTTGTTCGAAGGAATGTTAAGAATTGGAATATTTATAACTTATCTTTTTTTTATATCTAAAATAAAAGATATTAAAAGAGTGTTTGAATATCATGGAGCAGAACATAAGGTGATATATACCTATGAATCAGGCGAAGAACTTAACGTAATTAATGTGAAAAAATACAGTACTTTACATCCTCGATGTGGAACAAGCTTTATTTTTATAGTTTTAGTAATAAGTATTTTAGTATTTTCTTTGCTGGGGAAGCAAACATTGCTTTTAAGAATAGCC
>JAUVOA010000086.1 GCA_030599445.1 Atribacterota bacterium
GCTCAAAGAAACCTTCCTTGGGTTCTATATAAGTAGGAATAGTAAAGAAATTCTCACTTAAATATTCAGCTATGGGAAAGTCACCTTTTTTATATCCTTTATATTGAGGAAGATTTAAAAATTCTCTCCCTAATGGACCTCGATTATGCCCCCAAAGATCAAATCCCTTAGCAAATTGCGGTTTTAGATGCTGTAACTTTTGAGTTGAGCCAGGCCCTTTAATTATAGGGACACCTTCTGCTTTTACTGCATCAACGAATCTTTTACACGATAAGCCTTCAAATTCATCAGGATTATAAATAATTTTAATTCCTCCATAAATACTTATTCTCTTTGTTTTAGGATAAGAATATTCAGGTTCTAATCCCGGTAATTCTTTAAACTCCTTAAATATTTTTTCTCGAAACTCATCAGTTTTTCTGATTCTATATTCAAGATTATCCAGAGCCACTTGCGCTATTGCTAAAGCTAAAGGATGAGCTCTAAATTTTAAACCTAATCCCTCCTCATCAAATATACGATAATTGGGGGTAACTAAATCTCGAATTTCAGGTCTATGTAAATGACAATATATCAGCATACGTTCATAAAATTCCCTACTATCTGTGGTTACTATTCCACCTTCTCCACCCGCTACCGGTTTCCCACTCTGGGGAGTGGTAGTTGAACCCTGGAGACTAAAACAGGCAATATTTCCAAAACTACCAATTTTTTTATCATCCCACTCTGCTCCGTGAGCATGAGCTGCATCCTGAATAATAGCAATCCCGTATTTTCTACCAATTTCTAAAATTGTATCTATATCACATATATTGCCATCAAAATGTATAATCACTATTGCTCGAGTACGTTTTGTTATCTTTCTTTCAGCGTCTTTTGGATCGATAAGCATATTTCTTGAATCAACTTCGCAAAATACAGGTCGTGCCCCCAAATGAATAGCACCGGCATAAGAAGAGGCAAAAGACCATACCGGCGCAATAACTTCATCACCAGGTCCCACTTTAACCGCATAAAAAGCACTCATTAAAGCTAAGTTACCAGCACAGGTTGTTAAACAATATTTTGCACCTATAAATTTCCGAAAGTTTTCTTCAAACTCCTTAGGTAATCCAGTACCAGCTCCGGATAAAAAATCATCTTCCAGTAATTCTTTAATAAGTTTCATCTCTTTTTTAATTGGGCGTTTCCACTGTTCTGGCTTATCAATAGTTACAATAGGACTTCCCCCCTGAATCGCTAATTTATCGTTCATTATACTATTGTGCCTCCCACTTATTGTCATTTTTTAGAAAATGTATGATACTCGTATCAATGACAGACGATAAGATTATATCTCTTACAAGACTATTATAGTAAGACAATTTTATTTCTTATTTTTATTAAGAAAAATAATTAAATCTAAGAAATCACTATCTTTGGCAATCTTGAAAAACAATACGCCTGCTTCTATGGCGGTTTTCTCATCATAGACTGTATCCCCAACAAATAAGATAGGCCAAAATCCTCTTTCTTTCAAAGATTTAAGAAAGCCTAACTTGTCTCCTCCTTTTGCTTTAAGAAAAAAGTTTGTTAGTTTTCTTCTGGAAAGTTCATTTAAAAACTCTTCCTCCAGAATTCCTGATGCAGCAAAAATTTTAACCCCTTTTTTGTTTAACTCTTCAAATATGCTTCTAACCGAAGGAAACTCAGGAATTTTTTTAAGAGACTTATTATTAAGCAAAGAGTAAAGTTTACTCCAAGATTCTTTTTGTTTATCATTGGCAGTTAAACCAACTGTTTTTAGAGTATCGGAAAGCTGAAGAAATCTATTTGCACCTGATGTCTTTTCACACGATTTTACTATTTTTTCTCTCACTTCTTTCTTAGTTTTAAAAATAGTTTCAAAGGCTTTCAGATAATTTAAAGTTTTAACTTCTTTAGAATCAATTAAAGTGCCGTCGAAATCAAATACAACAGCAAACCTTTGGTTATTAATCACTTTTATACCTCATAAAATCGGAAAAGCTCAGGTACAATTACCTTCCCTTGAAAAGAATTTTTAGCTTCAAATTTTACCTTATCCTGTACTGAATCTTCCTTAAAATCAAAATGACATAGAAATAAAAATTCTACTCCCGCTTTTTTGGCAACTTCACCAGCCTGTCGACCAGAGGAATGACCTGCTTTATTAAGCTTCTCTTCCAGGTTTAAAGTTCCAGAGGCTTCATGAATAAGTGCTTTTACTCCTCTTGCCTTACTAATCACCTCTTTCGAGGGAGAGGTATCGGAAGAATAGACCAGAGAAGTGGTAGAAGTAATAATTTTAATCCCGGAAGTAGGTGCAGAATGTAATACCGAAAAAAGCTGAATCTTTACCCCAGGAAAGACATCAATCTCTCCCTCATCAATATTTACCCAGTTTATCGAGAAAAGACCTTCTTTTGATAAAAGGGAAAAAACATTGCATAGCTCCTTTGCCTTATTAATAGTGAATTGATTTGATATTATATTTAAAGGTTTCTTCCTTTTCATCAGCCAAAGATTATGGATAAGTGAAGGTACAGCATATATATGATCTGTATGAGAGTGGGTAAGAATAAGGATATCAAGTTTTTTAGGGTCAATACACGCTCGCTTAAGATACTGAACAGGATTTCCAGAACTATCTACAAGAATCAATAATTTCTTTTCTACTACGGAAAATGAGACATTTGTATTATCCTTACTCTGAATTGCACCTGCTGTTCCAAAAAAAACAATTTTCATTCTTTATTTCCTCTTCTTTAACAAAGGGAGTGCAACAGAAAAAATTGCCAAGGCAATAAACAGTATAGCAATTGGTTTGGTAAAGAAAACGAAATAATTACCCCCTGCAAGTTTTACTGCCCTTCTAAAATTTTCTTCAAACATCCCTCCTAAAATTAATCCCAGTACAATTGGGGCAATAGGGTATCCACCTTTTTTAAGGAAGTATCCAAATATACCCAAAGCGAGAGCCACACCCATATCAAAGATTGCAGAAAGTATTGCCTGTCCTTGAATGGCATAGGAACCAATTAAAGAAAGGACCAAAATTATTGGGATGAGAATAGCCATTGGAACAGCTAGCACTTTTGGAAATAACCTGACACCTGCAAGTTGAAAAGTCAGCATAAAAATATTGGAAAGAAATAGGGCAAAGAAAATTGCATATACGAGAGACATCTCCTGGCTAAAGAGCTGATAACCAGGAACAACGCCTTTAATAAGCAGAGCACCCAAGAGTACTGCAGTAGCAGCATCACCTGGGATTCCAAGGGATAAAGCAGGGATAAGAGCTCCTCCGGTTACTGCATTGTTTGCAACTTCAGGGGCAATTACTCCTTCAAGGCATCCGGTCCCTACTTTCCCAAGTTTCCACTTAGGAGATAAAGTTATATTTTTGGCCCTTTCATAGCTCAAGAAGACAGCAATTGAAGCACCCGTTCCAGGAATTGCTCCAATAAGAGTTCCGATTCCTGTTGATTCAATTAATATCCTCCACATCCTGGCAATTTTTTTAAGCGGAGGAAAGACTCTATCAATCTTTACTTGCGGAGGAGCAATGTGACCTTGTTTTATTCTCTCAAGATCGAAGAGAACTTGAGAAATACCAAAAAGTCCAATGAGGGCTGGTATGAGATTTATACCACTGGTAAGTGGCGTTTTAGCAAGTAAATCAGGGAATGGGATACGTAGGGCATTGGAAAAAGGATCTGTACCCAGAAGAGACAGAGAAAGACCTAATAAGCCTGTTAGTATACCTTTCTCTAGGTTCTTGGTCGAAACAGAGGCAATTATTGTAAGTCCTACCATAGCAAGACATGCTTTCTCTGCAGGGCCGAAGGCAAGAGTCATTTTAGCAATTAAAGGTGAAAATAAAACTAAGATTATTAAGCTGGCAATCCCCCCAATAAAGGAAGCTACAACTGCACCTCCCAGGGCCTGGCCAGCGAGACCCTTTTTTGTCATAGCATGACCATCATATACTGTAGCTATTGCATTTGGGTTTCCAGGTATCCCTAAAAGAATAGCAGGAATTGAGGCTCCTGATACAGCCCCACAATATACTCCAAGAAGAAGAGCTATTCCTGTAGCTTTGGAGAGCTGAAAGCTAATAGGAATCATTAAAGCTATTCCCATTGTTGCCGTAAGACCAGGTAGTGCACCGAGAATAATTCCTAAAACCTCGCCTAATGCAACCCATAGTATGGTTCCCACGTTGAAGATCTGTAAAAAACCTGAAATCAGTTCTTCCAAGATATACCTCCAGGGATTACCAGAATATTAACCCTTTTGCTAAGCTCACCCAGAATATCTGTTTAAATATTATATAAATGAACTCCGTTACTCCTATAGTTACAAATCCTGAAAGGAGAGGAATTCTGAAGTTTTCATTTTTTATTGCCTTTCTAAATAAAAGAAGCATAGTGAAAAAGATAAATAAAAGTATCAGGAAAGTAACTCCTGTCATGAAAAGTCTTCCCGAGAAGATTTCAGAATTTGATCTTCTCCCTATAAGGAAAAGAAAATGAGTTACATACCTTCCAATTGAATAAAAAAGGATCATTGCGCCTGTACTTGCAAGAAGACCAATGGAAAAATTTCGCATCATATTCCATTTAATATCTCTCTTATAGTAGAAATAGATGAGAGTAAAGAGAAGAACATTTGTGGATAGAATAAAGCCCACAAATCTGAAGAAAAGGATATATAATATGGATAACATTATAGTAATAATAATTAACTTTTTAGAGGCGAAATCTAAAGTAATTTCTTCTTCTCCGGATTTCCTTTCCTTAAAGAAAAGGTAAATTGATACACCCAACATAAGAAAACCGATACCTATAGGCATCGCTCTTGATCCAGGATCCCAGCCCATTTCATCACCAATCATTTTTCTCTGTTCAATGGAAAAGCTTAAGATAATATATAGTAATGAAAAAAATATAAATACAATAGGAATTATTATTCTTGTGCTCTTTTTCATTTTCTTTCTTTAAAATAATAGTTTGATTTCATTAAAATTCTTTATTATTCTTTTTATTAATATATCCTCTCTCCATAAATTTGTCAATTTCTCGTTTCACCTCATTTTCTCTTTTAGATTATCATTCTTCAGCAACAATAAAACTTTAAAAAAGTATAAGAGCACCTTAAAAATAAGATGCTCTTATTTTATCCCTTTTTTTCTATTTTTTTTAGTTTGAGGAAACTGATAAAAGAGTACTTTTATAAAATCTACCTGTTACATAATATAAAAATGTGATTCCTACTCTTTTAGTTGTCAGATTATACAAAGATGTCTATTTATTTTATTCCTTATTTAAGAAGTCCTGCTTCTTTCATAACAGGGGTATAAGCTTTTACAAGATCAGCAAAGTAATTATCAAGATCTTTCAACTCATAATATGCAGGAAGTAAGCCCTTGCTTTCCATAAAATCTTGAAACGCTTCAGAGTTGTAGGCTTTGTTAATAATCTCAGCAAGTTTTTTCTTGACTGAATCAGGTGTCCCCTTCTTTACAGAAAATGATCTGAATGATCCGCCGGGTACATTAAGGTTTTCAAATCCTGCTTCTTTAAATGTCGGAATTTGCATAAGATCTGGTAGAAAACTATGTTCATGATAGAGAATAACAAGTGGGGTTAGTTTATCCATGTTGGCAAGAATCTCTGATTGTGAGAAAATTCCCACATCACAGTGACCCCCCAGAACATTTGCCCGTAAATCTGCTCCTCCCTGGAAGGGAACTACATTAAAGGACTTGTCAAACGCAAGATTAATGGCAACTGAAGCTACTCCTGTTGCTCCTCCCATACCGGCATTGCCAAGGCTAATTTTTCCTGGATTTTTTTGGGCATCTTCAATAAGCTCATTCACTGTTTTCCATGGTCTTTCATTAAGAACTGCAATAATAAAGGGATCCCAGTTAAGGCTAGCTATACCCTCTAATTGGTTGTATCCCTCTGTTAGTCCTTGTAAGGTTGCAGATACAGTGTGAGTCCCACTTGCAAGAATAGTATAGCCATCAGCAGGGAGACTTAGCATTTCATTTGTACCTTTGGAACTACCAGCACCACTTATATTACTAACTATAATATTGGCATCACAGTATTTCTTCATCTCTTCTACAAGAGGTCGGAATATAATATCTGTACCACCCCCAGCACTATAGGGAACCACCACAGTGATTGTTTTCTCAGGATCTGGCCAAACCTCTTCTCCCTGACTCACCACAAAAGTTAAAGAAATTATAAGAAATGTAAGCCCAAAGACTATCAATCCTCTTTTATACATTTATATCACCTCCTTTCTTCATTGTATTTTAGTTCTACATTCTTCTTAAGCTACTTAGTGTTTAAGAATCATGGAATCTGTTTGAAAAATGAATCTGATAATCTATAAATAGGAAATTAACGAAGCCTGGGTACAGTGTATCGCTTTTAATGATTGATCTTTTTTTAATAGTATCATAAGTAATTTTTGCTGTCAATTTTCCAAATTGCCTTACATTGAGCAAGTGGACTAGCCCTAAGAGTAAATCCTTTTTGTTAAAACTACTGACTTTCTATAGAATTTCATATTTAAATGGCAGAATCGAGAGGTATCTCAACTTCAGTTCCTCTGCGTTCTGCTGAAAGATAGGCGGCATAAAGAACACCCACTATATCA